>JAPKMO010000199.1 GCA_026645945.1 Anaerolineae bacterium | reverse complement strand
AAGCGCAGCGTTTCGTGGTTGTTCACGAATATGAGTCCTTTCTGCATAGGCAATACTGATGATTTTATCCGAAAGCGAGGCAATCTACCGATGCTGCTGGACGAAAGCCACCGCCGCCGCGATCTGCTGATCCTGGCGGCAGCCGTTATGATCGTGTTCATCCTGTGGAATGTGCCGGGGCTGGACTTCCTGCTGTACCCTTTCCGGCTGTTCGTCACTTTCGTGCATGAGGCCGGTCATGGCCTGGCGGCTCTGCTCACCGGGGGGCGGTTTGTCGGCTTCGAGATTTACAGCAGCGGGGCTGGGCAGGCCGTCACCGCCGGGGGCAGCCGGGCGATCATCCTGCCGGCCGGCTACCTGGGCGCGGCGCTGTTCGGGGCGGCGCTGTTTTACCTCACCAACCGTTTTCGCCACACGCGGGCGATTTCGGTCGGGTTGGGCGTGCTGCTGGTTGCCCTGTCGGTACTGTTCGGCCTGCGTTCGGCCACGGCGCTGCTGGTGGGGGTGGCGTTCGGCGCGGTGTTGATCGCTCTGGGTTACAAAGCCAGCCGCGCCCTTAACGCCCTGGTGCTGAACGTGCTGGCAATCCTGACCGGCTTAAACGCCGTGCTGGACGTGGTTTTCCTGGTGGGCAACAGCGGCGCGGGTTTAGGAAACCTTCGCAACGACGCGGCGGCCTTCAGCGAGGAGGTGTTCCCGCTGGTGCCGGCGGCGGTGTGGGCGCTGGTGTGGGCCGTCCTGGCGGTGACACTGCTGGGGTTTGCGGCCTGGTACGGCGTGGTGCGCGGGCGGCGGTAGGGGCGCGGCTGCCTCGCCCAGAGGGAAAAAACCCAACACAGAGACTCTAAAGATTCAGAGGCGCAGAGGAAAAAACACGGCGCAGCGGGGATCGTAGGGGCGGGTTTAGAAACCCGCCCCTACAAGGCATCACAAGTCATAAGCATGATAGCCCCGCCCCCACAAGGCATTAAAGGTCATGGGTATGGCGCAGGCGGCCACGCCAGGCCGCTCCAGCTCAGCACTCAGAACTTCGCGCTCAGAAGTGGTTAAGCGTACAAACGCCGGGAGTACTGCTGGCGGCGTTCGTAAAAGTCCTGGAAGTTGTTGTTGCTCGTCCACAGCAAAAAGCTGTACAGTTTATTCAGCGTTTTGATCGTCTCGAACACCTCGACCAGCAGGTGCGACGGGTGCAGCGCAGGGGACTCCGGCTCGTACCACCGGCCAACCCGCAGCCAGTCGTTGCCGTCGGCGAAGGTGTCCATCCATTCATCCAGGATGCGCCCACGCCGCAGTTCGGCGGTCGTCAGGTGCATGTCGTTTAACTCGATCCCCTGCCAGAAGCCGAACCGATAGTCGTCATCCATCTCCAGCAAAATCTGGCGGAAGGTCGTTCGGTGGTGCGGCAGTTCCAGCTTGCCGATGAAATTCTGCTGGTCCCACCAGGCATACCGCGACAGCACCAGCTCGATAGCGAAACTGTCCGGCATCAGCCGCAGCTCGATGACCGGATGCCGGTAGGTATCCACGCCGCCTAAAAACTGGTCTTTGCCCATCAGCCCTTCGACCATTTCGGCCTGCTCCCGCGAGCGGAAGTACGGCAGCACCAGCGCGCTGCTCGGCTCTAAAGCGGCTGCCGATTCGTGGACAATGATGGAGGCTTTCTGCCAGCGCGGGTGCAAATCCAGGTTGTAATTCCGCAGCCGGGGATGAACGGCGTTATGCAGTTCCAGCAGTTTGTTATAGGCACTCTGGAAGTGAACATCGTCGCGCTGGCCGTGACCAGCGGCCAGGGATTGATGTTCCTGATACGTAAAGTAAGACATGACGCCACCCTCTAGAATTAATTCAGAATGAAGATGATGCCCTCATCATAACACAATTTTTATATATTTAGCAACGCTTTCCTGACGATTTTCGGAAAAAATTAATTTCTTTAAGACTTCTCAAAGTAGAGGTGTGTCATACTTTAGTACTATTGGTTTTTTCGCACAAAATGCCGCCGGAAACCGGACTTTTATCGCCTTTTTTGTAACGCTTATTCCTGACAGCGTGTGCCGGACAGCCGCCCCGCGTTACAATAAAGATGCAGGGGACACGATCTACCCATCCTCGGCAGCCCTTCCCCGCCTGGCTGACCTGATCGAATTAGCCTGACCGGGCATATCAGATAAGGACGTGTGTTATGGCAATTACGAAACAAGACGCGCTCGCCTATCATAAGATGGGGCGACCTGGCAAAATTGAGGTGACTCCCACCAAACCGCTGACCACCCAGCGTGACCTGTCGCTGGCCTATTCACCCGGCGTTGCCGAAGCGGTGCTGGAGGTCGAACGTGACCCCTTGACGGCTTATGAACTGACGGCCAA
The DNA here is from genome assembly GCA_026645945.1 of Anaerolineae bacterium. GTDB lineage: Bacteria > Chloroflexota > Anaerolineae > Aggregatilineales > Phototrophicaceae > CFX2. Next base: position 2,222 of record JAPKMO010000199.1, on the reverse strand, counting down.
ATCCAACCTGGTAGCGGTCGTCTCCAACGGTACGGCCATCCTCGGTCTGGGCGACCGGGGGCCGCTGGCTTCCAAGCCGGTGATGGAAGGTAAGGGCGTGCTGTTCAAACGTTTTGCCGACGTGGACGTGTTCGACATTGAGATTGACGCCTCCACTGTCGAAGAAATCATCAACGCCGTGAGGGCCATCGCGCCCACTTTCGGCGGCATCAACCTGGAGGACATCAAAGCGCCGGAATGTTTTGAGGTCGAAGAACGGTTGAAGGCCGAACTGCCCATCCCGGTTTTCCACGACGACCAGCACGGCACGGCCATCATCTCCGGCGCGGCGCTTTTAAACGCTTGCGAAATCACCGGCAGGAAACTGGCCGATCTCAGGATCGTCATTTCCGGCGCGGGGGCCAGCGCCATCGCCACCGCCAAGTTTTACGTCAGCCTGGGCGTCCGGCGCGAAAATATTATCATGCTGGACTCGAAAGGTGTCATCTACCAGGGGCGTGAGGGCGTCAATAAATACAAGGCGGAGTTCGCCAGCGCCACCGCCGCCCGCACGCTGGACGAGGCGCTGGACGGCGCGGACGTGTTCCTGGGCCTGTCGGTAAAGGGCGCGCTCAAGCCGGAGTGGATTAAGAAGATGGCGAAAGACCCCATCATCTTCGCGCTGGCGAACCCCGACCCGGAGATCATGCCGGAGGAAGCCCTGGCCGCCCGCCCGGACGCCATCATCGGAACCGGACGCAGCGACTACCCCAACCAGATCAACAACGTGCTGGGTTTCCCCTTCATCTTCCGGGGTGCGCTGGACGTATACGCCCAGGAGATCAACGAAGATATGAAGATGGCCGCCTCGAAGGCGCTGGCGGCGCTGGCGCACGAGGACGTGCCGGACAGCGTGCTAACGGCCTACGGCAGAACTTCGATCAAATTCGGGCGCGAGTACCTCATCCCCAAACCGCTCGACCCGCGCGTGCTGCTGTGGGTGTCCCCGGCGGTAGCCGAAGCCGCCATCAAAAGCGGCATGGCGCGCCGTGAAATCAACATCGAGGAATATCGCCAGCAGCTCATCCGGCGGCAGGGTTTCGGGCGGATGCTCCGCAGCAGCCTCATCAACAAAGCCAAAGCCGGCCCCAAACAGCGGATTGTATTCCCGGAAGGTGACGACCCGAAGATCATCCGCGCCGCCGCCCGTGTCGAGGAGGAGGGCATCGGCACGCCGATTCTGCTGGGGCCGGCTGCCAGCGTGCGCCGGCAGATCGAAGAGCTGGGTCTGCACTTCAGCCCGCAGATCATCGAACCGCTGGCGGATGAAGTCTACCGCCCGCGTTACGAACAGACCTTTTACGAACTGCGCCAGCGTAAGGGCGTCAGCCAGTCCCTGGCGCGCCGCCTGATGACGAGCGCCACGCACTTCGGCCTGATGATGCTCAAACACGGCGACGCCGACGCTTACCTGAACGGCATCACCCGCGATTACCCGGAAGTCGTGCGCCCGGCGCTGCAAATTTTCCACACCCGCTCCGGCGCGACGCGCGCCAGCGGCGTTTATATCATGATCGTTAAGGGGCGTGTGTACCTGTTCACCGACGCGACCGTGAACATTGACCCCGACGCCGAAACGCTGTCGGAAATCGCCATCCTGGCGGCGGACTTCGCCCGCACGCTGGAGATCGAGCCGCAGGTCGCCATGCTTTCGTTCTCCAACTTCGGCAGCACGCCGCATCCGTCGTCGGACAAGGTGCGCCATGCCGTCGGGCTGGTGCGCCAGAAACGCCCGGATATTCCGGTGGAAGGCGAGATGCAGGCCGATACCGCCGTCGTGACCGACATCGTGGAGCAGCGGTATCCCTTCAGCAAAGTGCGGGACGCCAACGTGCTGGTGTTCCCCGATCTCGAATCGGCCAACATCGCCTACAAGCTGCTGGCACGGCTGGGCGGCGCAGAGGCCATCGGCCCAATTCTGCTGGGCGTGGGCGCACCGGTACACGTTTTGCAGGCCGGCGACGATGTGGAGGACATCGTGGCGATGGCGGCGGTAGCGGCGGTGGACGCGCAAAGTCGTTAAAACCAAAACATAACGCAGAGGCGCAGAAACGCAAAAACGTACAGAAAACACCATAGAGCATTGTAGACTAAGAGTTTATCCGTAAACCCACCAGACAGTGACGGTAATTGCCAGCCCTGCTCTGAACCTTCCCCACCCCTAAATCCCCTCCCCACAAAAT
>JAPKMO010000198.1 GCA_026645945.1 Anaerolineae bacterium | reverse complement strand
ATTGCCAATAATCAAAAGCGTGCCGGATAAAGCATGATGCGCGGCGTTCAGTTGAACTTGACCAGAATATCATCTATCAGGTCTCCCGCCCGTTCCGCGCTTTTAACCGCCTGAATCATGTGGCCGTAAACTTCTCGCATTTTAAGGATGTGAACGACCTCCTCCAGAGAGCCGGCCCCATCCCGGAACAGGTCAGCCATCGCCTCCATGTACTGCGTATCCATCCGGTTTTCGAGCGCGCGCACCCGCAGGGCATGGCGCGAAGCCAGGGTCGGGTTGGATTCCAGGTGGCGGATCGCGCCGTGCAGTTCCTGGGCGCACTGCTGCACCGTTTTTACCATCACAATCAGGTGTTCGCTCGGCACGACGCCCAGCAGGTACATTTCGCGGGTGGTGGAATACAGCGCGTCGAGTACATCATCCAGCGCGCGCGACAGGCTGAATAAATCTTCCCGGTCAATCGGCGTGATGAAAGCCTGTTTAAGCTGCTGAATCAACGCACGGCGGACTGCATCGGCCCGGCGCTCAATGTCGCGCACATGCAGGGCGCGTTCCCTGGTGGGTTCGAGCATATAGGCTTCAACGGCCTGCGTTCCCTCAAACAGCAGCTGCGTTTGAACCAGCAGCTTGGCGATGAAGGAACTCTGCTCCTGCCGCGCGGCCAGTCGGGCGACGATGGGCAGTTTCATAACATTAATCTGCTTATCACCATGTACAGCAGCGTCCCCGTCAGAGCGGAAAGCGGCAGCGTCAGCGCCCAGGCGCCGCAGATTTGCTGGAATATCCCCCAGCGGACTTTGTGGATTCGCTCCGCGCTGCCCGCGCCGACAATCGCCGACGCGATCACCTGCGAGCCGCTGACCGGGCTGCCCGTCAGCGAGGCGGCCAGCAGCACGATGCTGGAGGCCGTTTGCGCGCCGAAGCCGTGAATGGGCTGCACGTTATAAAGGCGGCTGCCCAGCGTGCGAACCAGGCGCTTGCTGCCGGCCAGCGTGCCGGCGGCCATAGCAGCGGCGGCAAAAACTGCCGCCCAGGACGGAATGTTAAATTCGGATGGGTTGGAGGTCGCCATCACGCCCAGCGCGATGATCCCGATCACTTTTTGGCCGTCGTTGGAGCCAAAAGCCAGCGCCACCAGCAGGCTGATGATAACCTGTCCGGTTTTGAACCACTGGTTGATCTGCGGGGAGGTCGAAGCGCCCATCCGCCGGAACATCTTAACCATGATATACCCGGCGGCGATCCCCAACACCGGCGACAGCAGCAGCGCCAGCAGGGCTTTGATCGCGCCGTTGGGGATGATCGCCTGCGTGCCAAAGCCGATCCAGGTCGTGCCGAGCAGGCTGCCGATTAACGCCTGCGTCATGCTGCATGGCAGGCGCAGCCAGGCGGCCAGCGCCGTCCAGCCAATCGCGCCGCCCAGGGTGGCAATCACCAGCGGGATGGTCACGGCGCTCAGCGAAACCAGATCGGTACTCATGGTGCCGGCGACGGCCAGGCCGAACACAAACGGGCCGGCGCAGATGCACAGCAGTGCCAGCGCCAGCGCGGCATTGGGTTTTAAAGCCCGCGATGAGATAACGGTTGCGATCACGCTGCCCGCGCCATTCACGCCGTTCAGATAACCGAAGGCGAAGGTCAGCAGCAAAATCAGGAGAAAGCTGAATGTGAACATGCGCTGCTCCCTTCCAAAGAATGTTAAAAGAAGTTTAAGTAATTGTTAAATAAATGTCAAGCGCCTTTTATAATTTATGGTCTGCTGCCCCGCTCGTGAAACGCCCGGCGGCTCTTCGCCAAACAAAACGCCGCCGGGGGGAAACCGGCGGCGCGTCAAATCGTATCAGCAGTTAATATTCAGGCCATCGAAAGCGCCTGAGTCAGCACGCGGTCGCGCACTTCGGGGTGTAACATCCCGGCGATGGCTTCCTGTGCCGCCGCGACGGCGTGGGACGGGCCATCCTCCGGCGGGGCAGCTTCTGCGTAGGCGCAGCTTGCGATCAGGTGGTTGGTTTCCCGCGCCAGCTCGCCAGCGGTCGCCATATCCATCGTGTTCTGCCAGCGCCACCACTCCGACGCTTTTTTCATCGGGTTGTGCAGGGATTCCGGGTCGAGCAGGGCGGCGATTTCCACCTGTTTATCGCAGATGGCCCGGTGGAGTTCGTAGGCCTCAGCAGGGCTTTCCGGCATGAAGGCAAACCGTTTGCCGAATTTGGCCTGGAAGGTCGTGCAGAGTTCGGTCAGTTGGGCGACTTTTGCCGCGATCTGTAGAGCAGCCGAGGTGTTCATTAGTGCATCCCTTCAACTACCCACCGTAAGCCCGGTGTTCTTAAACTGGATTTAACAAATTTTAACATGTCTTAAAGAAAAATTCAATACCAGAATTGTTAAATATTTTGCGCCGATGATAAAGATTATCGTTTGGCGCGGCTGGCTGATAGGCGGCGGGTTTCAGCCTGCTGCAAGGTCGCCGCTCTATCATAAACGGCGAGCTTCAGCCGGACTTATCGAGGGAAATTATGAAAATCATGACCATCGTTGGGGCGCGGCCAGAATTCATCCAGACTGCGCCCGTCACCCAGGCTGTTCGCCGCCGCCATACCGATGTGCTGGTGCATACCGGCCAGCATTACGACGATAATATGTCGGCCATCTTCTTCCGTGAACTGGGGCTGCCGGAGCCGGAAATTCACCTGGGCGTGGGCAGCGGCAGCCACGCCGAACAAACCGGCCAGATGCTCATCCGGCTGGAACAGATCATGCTGCAAGAAAAGCCGGACTGGGTGGTGGTTTTCGGCGACACCAACTCGACCATCGCCGGGGCGCTGGCCGCCGCCAAAATTCATATCCCAGTGGCGCACATCGAGGCCGGGCTTCGCAGCTACGACCGCGCCATGCCGGAGGAAATCAACCGCGTGATGACCGACCACCTCAGCAGCCTGCTGCTGCCGCCTACCACCACCGCCGTCGAAAACCTGCGTAAGGAGGGGCTGACGGCCAATGTATGCCTGGTGGGCGACGTGCGGGTGGACGTGCTGGCCGGTATGGTGGAGCGCGCGCGCGACCGCCGTCCGGCGCTGCTGGCGCAAACCGGCCTGAAGGACGGCCAGGCATTCGCCCTGGCGACCATTCACCGCGCCTCCAACACCGACGACCGGGCGCGGCTGGCCGACATCGTTCAGGCGTTTAACACGCTTGACCTACCGGTGGTGCTGCCGATGCACCCGCGCCTGCGGAAGATGGCCGAAGCGTTCGGCCTGACGTTTGGCGGCAACGTGCGGGCGGTCGAGCCGCTGGGTTTTCTGGACATGGTGGCGCTGCTGGATGCCTGCCGCATCGTCATCACCGACAGCGGCGGCCTGCAAAAAGAGGCTTATATGCTGCGCCGCCCGTGCGTGACGGTGCGCGATACGACCGAATGGGTCGAAACGGTCGAGGCCGGCTGGAACCGGCTGACCGAACCGGAGGACTTCGCGGCGGCGGCACGGGCCGCCCTGCTGCCCCCACCTGCCGAACACCCCGATTTTTACGGCGCAGTCGGCGTGGGGGAGCGCATCGTAGACGCCCTGGAGTCCGCCAGGCGGCGCTAGAGGCTGTTATGGACTTTGCCACCACAGCAGGGCGATGAAACCGCTTTTCACTTCCGCCAGCCTTTTGCCCTCACCCCAACCCCTCTCCCGACCGTGCCTTCGGCACTGGGAGAGGGGCTAAAACACACCCAAACGATTTTTCATCCCCCTCTCCAAACCACGAAGTGGCAATCGGCAGAGGGGGAACGAGGGGGTGAGGGCAAACTGACAGCGCAAAAGTGCAGAACACGCGCTAAAGCCCGCTGCCAGTGGGGCTAAACTCGTGAACAACAAGCTTCAGCCCGCTGCCAGTGGGGCTAAACTTGTGAACAGCGGGCTGAAGCCCGCTGCCAGTGGGGCTTAAGACAGTGGGCTTAAGCCCACTGTCTATCCGGTAGAAACTTCTACCCAAAGCGCCCGGAGATGTAATCTGCCGTCTCCGCTTGTTCCGGCTGGGTGAAAATCTGCTGCGTTTCGCCAAACTCCACCAGTTCGCCCCAGCGGGTTTCCTCCTTGCCTTCGCCGGCTTTGCGGATGCTGTAGAAGGCCGTGTAGTCGGAAACGCGCATGGCCTGCTGCATGTTGTGCGTGACGATGATGATGGTGTACTGCGACACAAGCTCCTGCATCAGTTCTTCGATGCGCTGCGTCGAGATGGGGTCAAGCGCCGAACACGGCTCGTCCATCAAAATCACGTCCGGCTCGACGGCGATGGTGCGGGCGATGCACAAACGCTGCTGCTGGCCGCCGGAAAGCGCCAGGCCGGATTTATCGAGGTCATTTTTCACCTCGTCCCATAGGGCGGCCTGTTTGAGGCTGGATTCGACGATCTGTTTGAGTGTGTTTTTGTCGCGCACGCCCAGCAGGCGCGGGCCGTAGGCCACGTTCTCGAAGATGCTCTTGGGGAAAGGATTCGGCTTCTGGAACACCATGCCGATGCGTCGGCGCACCTCCACCGGGTCTACATCCGGGGCGTACAGGTTGCGGCCATGATAGAGGATTTGCCCCTCCACACGCGCGCCGGGAACCAGATCGTTCATGCGGTTGATGGCGCGCAGAACGGTGCTTTTGCCGCAGCCGGACGGGCCGATGAAGGCGGTGATTTTGTTTTTCTCCACCGGG
>JAPKMO010000197.1 GCA_026645945.1 Anaerolineae bacterium | reverse complement strand
AAACCGACCACCCCTGTAATGCGAAAAGTTATGATCTTTAGCTATTATAGCACGAATTGTTTTCTTTTGCGTATAATTTCACAAAACGATTGATTGAGAAAATGGTAAATCCCCCTTGCGTCTTAAGGTGGGCATGATCGGTCGTTTGTTATAGAATGTAGTCACACGCCCGAATCACGAAATCCGGGGTGACAGAACATAGAACATATGTTACAATAGCAGTGTGCGCCAGAGCCTGTTTTTATCCTGAAGCGGAGTGATAAACGATGATGCTGCCCCACCAAGCCGAAAACCTGGACGATTGGTTTCCCCGCGCGCCGTCCCCGGATGCTGCCCGGTTGGGGGTGGTGGTCGGCGGCTCGTTAAGCAAGGGGCTGGTCGTCAAACTCGACCGCGAGCAGACGGTTGAAGACCTGGCGGTGGGGCGTTATGTGGTCGTGCATGGCGCAAAAAATATTCGTTTCTTCTGCATGATTACCGACATCACGCTTAACAATACCAACCCGGCCATCCAGAACAACCCGCCCGACCTTTCGGATACATTTCTGCGCGATATTTACATCGGCACGGCGGCCTACGGCACGATTCATGTCACGCCTATGCTGTCCATCGAGGAAAAGCAGCCGAAGCCGGTTAAGACGATTCCCGGCCACTTCATGCCGGTTTATAATGCCACCGTCGGGGACGTGAACGCCGTTTTTGGCGACGAGGACGCGCAGCACTTCAACATTGGCGCGCCGCTGGAACTGGAGCAGACGCAGATCAACCTTGATCTCAAGCGGCTGGTGGAGCGTTCGGTGGGCGTATTCGGCAAAAGCGGCACGGGCAAAAGTTTCCTCACGCGGATGCTGCTGGCAGGCGTCATCCAGTGGGGGCAGGCTGTTAACCTGATCTTCGACATGCACAATGACTACGGTTGGGCCGCCACCGACGAACGCGGCGCGCAGGCGAAGGGTCTGAAGCAGCTTTTCGACAGCAAAGTGACGATCATCACCCTGGACGCCGAATCTACCCGGCGGCGCGGCACTCGACCGGATTTCGAGGTCAAACTCGGCTACGATAAAATCGAGCCGGAAGACATCGCCGCCCTGCGTTCCACCATGAGCCTGAGCGACGCCATGATTGACGCAGCCTATACGCTGCGTAAACGCTGGAAAGCCGGCTGGATCAAACGGCTGATTGACGGCGACATGATGGATTTTGACGACATCACCACCAATACCAACATCGGCGAAGGCACGCTGCTGGCGCTCCAGCGCCGCTTGCAGCGTTTTGAACGCTGGGGGTTTATGACCGAGGAGTCGGTCGGCGACAGCGTGGAGCAGATCATTCACCTGCTGGTCGAAAACCGCAAGAACGTGGTGCTGGAGTTCGGGCGCTACGGCAACGAGCTGGAAGCCTACGTGCTGGTCGCCAACTATCTCACGCGGCGCATCCGCGACCGCTACGTGGAGATGGTCGAACGTTCGCTGGGCGACGAGGCGCACAAACCGCCGCAGCTCGTCATCACTATCGAGGAAGCGCACAAGTTTTTGCAGCCGGGCATCGCCGGGCAAACCATCTTCGGCACAATCGCCCGCGAACTGCGTAAATACAACGTCACGCTGGTGATCGTTGACCAGCGGCCCAGCGGTATTGACGAGGAAGTGATGAGCCAGATCGGCACGCGCGTGACGGCGCTGCTGGACAACGAGCGCGACATCAACGCTGTGTTAACCGGAATCAACGGGGCGAACAGCCTGCGCGAGGTGCTGGCGCGGCTGGATACGCGGCAGCAGGCCATCATCATGGGCCATGCCGTCCCTATGCCGGTGGTCGTCAAAACGCGCACCTATGACGAAGCCTTTTACGACGCCATCAAACGCGGCGATATCTCCACCGCCGGACTGCGCGATAAACTGGGCGCCGGCAGCAAGGAACGGCGAATCCGCTAAAACGCAAACGCGCCAAATCCGGTACAATAGAGCTTTCCAATCCGCCGGAGGGGGAATGTCCATGCACCGCGAGGAGTTCATAAACCCGTTAAACGCCGTCATCAATGCCTGCGAGTCGCTTCGGGGTGAAAGCGAACTCAGCTTTTACCAGGAACGTTTCGTGGATGCCATGCTGCGGTCGGCCCACACCATGCGCGATCTCGTCATCAGCATCCCGGAGATCGCCAGCGCCCGCGAAATCCTGAGCTACGAAGCCCGCTCGCATCTGGCATCCATCATCGGTTATGCCGAAGTGCTGCTCGATCAGGTCGAAGGCAGGCTGACCCCCACCCAGCAGCGCCACGTTCAGGCGGTGCGGGCCAACGGCGCGCAGATGCTCAACCTGCTGGTGCGCCTGCTGGAATCTGCCGACCAGTCCGGCTCTCAGCTATAACAGGGCGTTATGGGCGGAACTATTCTGAATATGATAACGGTTGCCATCGGCAGCACACTGGGGCTGCTGATCGGCGGGCGGCTGCCACAGAAAATTCAGGAGTCGGTTGTCACCGGTTTGGGACTGGTGACGCTGTTCGTCGGTTTTAGCAACGCCGGGCAGACCGGCAACGTGATTATCCCGCTCATCAGCCTGCTGGTCGGTGTCATCGTGGGCGAGCTGTTGAACCTGGACGCGGCGCTGGAACGGCTGGCGGGCTGGCTGCAAAGGCGTTTTGCGGCCTCTGGTGGGGCGGAGGCCGCGCCGGACGAAGCTGCCAACGACGCGCGCGCGCGCTTCATCACCGGTTTTGTGACGGCCAGCCTGGTATTCTGCATCGGCCCGCTGACATTCGTCGGCTCAATTCAGGACGGCATGGGGCTGCCCATCGGCTTCCAGCAGTTAGCGATTAAAAGCGTGCTGGACGGTTTTGCTGGCATGGCCTTCGCCGCCAGTTTTGGCGTGGGTGTCAGTTTCAGCATTTTGACCGTGCTGGTCGTGCAGGGTGGGCTGGCGCTGGCCGGCAGCGTAGCGGGTTACTTCATGTCCGGGCCGATGGTGAACGAGATGACCGCCGTCGGCGGGCTGCTGCTGATCGGCCTGGGGCTGGTGCTGCTGGACATCAAACGCCCGCGTATGGCGAACTTCCTGCCGTCGCTGGTAGTCGCCCCGCTGCTGGTGGCGCTGGCCGGAGCGGTCGGCGTCAATATCTACCCGTTTTCGTAGGGTTTTGCCCACTTTCCGGCAGTTATTTTCATTCGCGCGGCGGTAGTTCGCCGATCAGCACCAGGACGTAATCGCCGTAGGTGTCGCCGCCCCGGCTGCTGAGGACAAGCGTCATCGGGTCAGGGCTGCCGGGCGCGAGAATCAAGCCAGCATCCTGGCGGTCGGCGGTGATGGTGAGGCCTTCGCGATCATGCAGGGTGAAACTCGCCCCCTCTAGCGATGGCACGCCTTCGCAGCCGCGCCGCCCGGCGTCGTCGCAGGCGCGCTCTTCGTCCGGCAGCGCCATAAAGGGGTCGAGGCGGCTGTTGGGTTTCGCCACCATGTAGACCAGCAGCCGGGTAGATTTTGCCGCCAGCGGGCCGAGCCGCACTTCCACTATATCCCGGTCGCCGCCGCGTTCGATGGAAAAACCCTCAATGAGCGCCACGTAGCGCCCCGGCGTGCCGTCGCGCCCGGCGATGGTCAGCGTGATCGTCCCGATGTTCTCCGCGCCGCCGAGGGCTAACTGGGCGGCGCTGTCCAGCGTATCCGCCGTGACGGTATGTGGTGTTTCGCCGGGTAGGGTGAAGGTATCGTTCACCGTCTGTTCGGCGTCCGGGCTGCAATCTTCAAAATCCGGCGTGGCGCTGAGGTTCAACCGGATAACCGGCCTGAAGCCGTGCAGGCCGTAAACGGTAAAACGGTGGAACAGGTCAGTTTTGGGGTCTTCGGCGAAGGTAAGAGTGACGGCGGTGGCGGCCTCAAAATCCTGGCAGCGGAAGGTTACATCCTGGTAGGGATTGGGGCGAACCGACGGCAGATTGGCGCGGCGCACGCGCAGGGAATACGCGCCGGTCGAAGTTCCCTCCACGCTGCCGGCGCGGGTCGCCACCAGGGTATAGATGCCGGTAGCCGGGACGGTATATTCCAGTTGAACGGTTGTGTTCGCCGCGCCTTCGGTGCGGGCAACTGTATCGCCGCCGGGGTTCAAAATCGCCAGCAGCGGCTCCAGCCCACCCGAAGCGGCCATGTCCACCACCATCACATCGCCTTCAACAGCCTGTACCCGCCACCAGTCGAAAAAGGCGCTGGTTGTGATGCTGTCTTCCACGAAATCGTCATAGGCAATGTCGCTGACGACCGGCACATCATCCTGTGCTGCTAGGGGCAGGGCGGCCAACAACAGCCACCAAAAAACAAACAGGCACTTTTGTCCCATGACTCGCTCGCCATCCAACCGGTAAATCGCCCCGATTGTACGACAGCCGGGCGCGAGAATCAAACAAGGGGCTTCAAGCCCCTTGTCGGTTGTTAAAGACCGTTCAGCCTTACGCGGGCTTCACGTCCACTTTCGCGCCTTCGGCTTCCAGCTTGCTCTTGGCGTCGTTGGCGGATTCTTTGTTAACGCTCTCCAGGACGGTCTGCGGAGCGCCTTCAACCAGGTCTTTGGCTTCCTTCAAACCGAGGTTGGTGAGGGTGCGAACGACCTTGATGACGTTGATCTTCTTGGGGCCGGCGTCGGCCAGAATGACGTTAAACTCGGTCGGTTCTTCTTCCGGCTCGGCAGCGGCGGCGGCGGCGACGCCGGGCATGGCGGCCATCATCATCGGCGCGGCGGCGGCAGCGGTCACGCCCCATTTTTCTTCCAGCATCTTCTTTAGTTCGGCGGCTTCCAGAACGGTCAGCGCGCTCAGTTCATCTACGATTTTTGCCAGATCGGCCATGATTGGTTCTCCCTGTACTTACAGTTTCGATTCTTTTAACGAGTGTTTTACAAGCTTCCGGTCGCCGGTTTCCATCTGCCGGTAGAGGGCAAAATCTGGCGA
>JAPKMO010000196.1 GCA_026645945.1 Anaerolineae bacterium | reverse complement strand
CGTCTTGCGCCCGAACACCACCAGCACTTCGTTGGGCGGAACGCGGTGGTAATAGCGCGTCAGCCATACTACCAGGGCCACCACCAGAACGATAATCACCAGCGGCACGCTAATCACTCCCAGAATTTCGGCCATCTTTAACTCCCCGTTCGCTTCTTTTTGACGCGCAAAAACCGCCCGTCTATGTCCACTACTTCCACAATGTCGCCGCGCTTCAGGGGCGCGTCGTTAACTTCCTTGACCGGATACTTGAGAACCTGCTCGCCTTCCAGGATGACCTCGCCGGTTTTCCCGGCGGGCGAGTCAATCGTCACCCGTCCCGACAGCCCGATCAGGTCGTCGCTGGAAAAAACGCGCGTCCCCTGCTGTGCGATCACAAACCGCAGCAGGCCGACCACCAGCCGCCCCAGCACCAGCCCGAAGGCCAGCGCCGCGCCCAGGATCACCAGCGCGTTCCAGCCCGCCAGCGTGCCGGTCAGCCCGACCGCGCCGAACCCGGCCAGGAAAGCCGCGATCACCCCGCAGCCCAGGCCACCGGCTTCCCCGGCATCCGGCGACTCCAGCCCGAACAGGCCGCCCAGAGGCGAACCCTCCAGTACGCCGTCCATACCCAGGTCGAGCGACTCGCCCCCGCCGCCGACAATCATCAGCAGCAGGTAAGCCAGCCCGACCAGCATGATAAGCCCGAAAATGATCTCCATCGTAATTTTGCCCGCCTTTACGATGAGCGGTACAACAGGCATTATAACCAGATTTTTTGCTGCCCGCACGACGATTCCGCCGGATGGGACACGTGCTTATCCCGCCGCCGGTTCGCCGGGCGAAATGGAGCCGCCATGTTTCGACTGTTGACTGCCGCGCTGCTGCTGGTGGCGGCTTGCCGCCCCGATGTACCGCCTGTGAACCCACCGCTCGCTGCCCGAATCCTCAACTTCTGGCAGCCGGTTTCCGGTACGCTGGCGGGCGAGCCGCACATCTGGCGTTTTGCCGCGCAGGAGGGGGACGCCGTTCGCCTGCGGGCTTTGGGGGATGACGTGACACTCGCGCTGCTCTCCGGCGCGGGCGAGCTTCTGGAGCAGGGGCAGTTAATCGAGGCCGCGCTGCCGGCGGACGCCCTGTACACGGTGCAGGTCAGCGGCAGCGGCCCGTATGAGCTGGGCCTCAGCTACACCGACCGCCCCAACCCTGCCGCCGTCACGCCATCGCCCCTGCCGGAAGTGGTCGGCGTGCCGACGCCGACGCCGCCCTATTACGCCGCCCTGGGAGATGTGATCGGCGCGCTGATGAGCGGCGAAATACGCACCGGGGCATTCGCCGGCGCGGGCGAGCGCCACGTGTATACCTTTGCCGGGCGGGCGGGACAGTACGCCAGCATCGCCATGCGGCGCATCTCCGGCACAGTAGACCCGGTACTGACGCTCTACGGCCCGGACGGCGCGGCGCTGGCGACCGACGATAACAGCGGCGGCGACCGGGCGGCCTTTTTACGCAATATCCGCCTGCCGGACGACGGCACGTACAGCATCCAGGCCGGCGGCGATGATTTTATCGGCGGTTACGAATTGAGCTTGCTGGTCGGCGCGGCGGCTTTCCCGGTCACGGCAACCGTGATCGTTCAGCCCACGCCGACGCCTATCCTTGATAGTCTGACGCCGGCGTTCGCCGTACCCGCCGATGGCCGCCTGGCCGATCACATCCCGGCGCTCGGCGGTTTGTCCCGTCCCGGCGACGTGGCCCGCTACGCCATCGAGGCTGCTGGCGGCGCGGTTATCAGCCTGGGCGTTCGACCGGCGGCGGGGTCGGCGCTGGTTCCCCGCCTGGAACTGTACAACCCGCTGGGCGAACAGATTGCTACAGCATCCGGCGCGGCAGCAGGCAGCGAGGGTGAGGCGCTTATCCCTGCGCTGAATATCCCGGAAGCCGGCGCGTACTTGGCTTACGTCACGGCGGACGGCGGCACGAGCGGCGAATTTATCATCGCTTACGGCGAAGGCCCCACCCGCGAGGACGTGCGGCGCGGGCGCATCGAACCCGACCAGCCGGTGAACGCCGGCCTGTCACTGCGCGCCGCTCGCGACCTGTGGAGTCTGTTCCTGCGCGCCGGCGACGAAATCAACGCCGCCGCCCGCCCGGTGAACGCCAGCATCGAACTGTCGTTAGAACTGGTCGCGCCGGACGGTTCAACGGTCGCCCAGGGCAGCCGCGCCGCCGGCGGCGATACGGTCATCGCAGCGGCGCGCGCGCCGGTTACGGGGCTGTATTTCCTGCGGGTGGCGGCCTCCGGGTCGCGCGTGGAGTATTCGCTGGTGTGGCGCGCCATCCGCCTGTCGCCCACGCCCACGCCGCAGCCGCGTATTGTGCCGGTGCTGCTGGTGGACGATTTCGCGCCCAGGGATACCTATCTGTTTTACCCGTTCCAGGGGCAGGCCGGGGAACAAATCGAAGTGCGCGTTGTGGCGCAGCCCGGCAGCGCACTCGACCCGGTGACGGCGCTGGTCGCCCCGGACGGCGCGCTGCTGCTGGAAGTGGACGACTTCGAGGGCGACCTGAACCCCTATTTTATCGTCACGCTGCCGGCAGACGGCACGTACCGCGTGCGGATCAACGGTTATCTGAGCGCCGGCATTTTTGAACTGGCGGTCAGCCGGCTGGTGCGTTAAAGGCTGTTGTGTGTTTTGCCGCCTGAACGCTGTGGTGAAAACGCCAATTCGCCTCATGAGCGCCGGCAATTTTGAACTGGCGGCCAGCCGGCTGGTGTATTAAAGGCCGTCCGGTTTAATAAACAACCGCATTTCATTGGTGGGTTCAAAACCCAGGGTTTCGTACACCGGGCGTCCCTGGTCGCTGGCGTGCAGGCTGATGGCCGTGATGCCCTGGGCATAACACCATTCGATGATGGTTTGCACCAGCCGCCGCGCCAGCCCATGCCGCCGGAAGGCCGGCTCGGTATAAACGTTGAGGATATAACCCCGGAACGGCGCGGCCCCCATCGGGCCGGGCGGCCAGTCTATCAGCCACAGCCCCGCCCCGGCGGCAATCGCTCCGCCCGGAGCGGCGGCGAACCAGCCGCGATAGCGCCCGTTTTCCAGGCGTTCCCGCAGCCAGACGGCGAACGCGGCGGACTGTTCGGCCAGCCGGGCCCGGTTGGTATAACCCATATCCTCGAACATTCGGCGGCGGTGCGTTACAATCACCGACGCTTCGGTCAACACTGCCGGGCGGATGTCGAATGTTTCGTCCATCAAATCAGCCTTTATATCCAATCGCCCAGGTCGAGAACGGTTTAACACCCATCCTCACCGGACATCTTATCGAATGTGAGGCTGTCCCGGCAATCAGGCCAATAGACCAGACTCAGGGAAAATATTATGTCCGACCTGCTGCGCCCTTCTCCTCGCTACAAACCGGTTTCGCTGTTTATCACCTGTCTGGTGGATATGATCTTCCCGCAGACCGGCATTTCGGTGGTCGAAATCCTCGACCACCTGGGCATCGAAACGCGCTTCCCCGCCGGGCAGACCTGCTGCGGCCAGCCGGCTTTTAACACCGGCTTCCGGGATGATGCCCGCGCCGCCGCTCGGCGTTTCCTGGAAGCCTTCCACAACGCCGACGTGATTCTTACGCCGTCCGGGAGCTGCGCCGCGCTGGTGCGCCACGAATACCCGGAGCTGTTCCGCGACGAGCCGGGCTGGTACGACCGGGCCGCGCGGGCGGCCAGCATCACCTGGGAGTTCACCGAATATCTGGTGGATGGCCTGGGCATCACCGATCTGGGCGCGGCCCTGCCGCCGACGACGGTCGCCTTCCACGAGGCCTGTCATGGTCTGCGCCTGATGGGGCTGGGACGGCAGGCGCGCGCGCTGGTCGGCAGCGTCCGGGGCGTCAGCCTGGCCGAACTGGACGGCCACGACCAGTGCTGTGGTTTCGGCGGCACGTTCGCCGTTAAAATGCCGGACATCAGCGCCGCCATCCTGCGCGACAAAATCGCCCGCATCGAAGCCTGCCCGGCGGATGTGATCGTCACCGGCGATGTAAGCTGCCTGATGCAGATTAACGGCGGTTTGAGCCGCGCCGGGCGTCCGCGCCGCGTCGTCCATGTGGCCGACCTGCTGGCGCGCGGTTTAAAATAAACTATGCAGTCGAAATTTGACGAGTGCTTATGGAATTGGGATGCGATGACCGAGAGCGCCGCTCAACCCGGATTGATTTATAACCATCTGGACAGCGACATTCACGAATTCGTATTTATCGGGCCGGGCAAAGCCGATATAGATCAGTTTTTTGCTATCCTGGAGCGCATCCTGGCCGAAACGCCGCCCGACCGGACGCTGCGGTATCTGGTGGATGTGGCGCACAGCAGCCGGGACGTTTCGCTGGTGGCGATGGCGCAGCGGTTCCGCCGCCTGGAGGCACAGATTCCAAACCGCGCGCGCGGGCGCACCGCCGTTTTGCACCGGGCAGGGGCGCTGCTGAACTTCGTGGACGATTTTATTCGCGCGCTGGCCCCGCAGCAGGACAAAACGCGCTTTTTCGCCGCAGACCAGTGCGACGAGGCGCTGGCCTGGCTGCTGTCCGACTGAGGCGAGACGCGGCCTCAGTCGAATTTCGGTGGGCGCACCTGGTCATCCCACAGCGTTCCGCCGTGCGGCAGCGGGTTATCCGGCACAGGTTCACCTTTCTGCCGCAGTTGGTAACGCTGGCACTGCTGGAAGTTGCCCTGGCAGTACATTTCCATGTATACGACCTGGGCATAATGCTTAAAATAACGAAAGATCGGACACTTTTCGAGATACAGGCAGTTTTCCATAAAACGAACACCTTGTGCATTTCTTAATATTATACTCTATATTCGGATATTCAAACGCAGCCGGTTTGATGGGGGGAAACCATGCCCGCAGTCCATACGGTCACCTTCCGCGTGCGCCATTATGAATGTGACGCCTACGGCCACCTGAACAATGCCAACTATGCCCGCTACATGGAGGAAGCCGCCTTCGAGGCCAGCGCCGCCGTCGGTT
>JAPKMO010000195.1 GCA_026645945.1 Anaerolineae bacterium | reverse complement strand
GGCGGCCAGAGAAGGGCAGGACAGGCGTTATGGATACGGATGACCACCTTCATGATGGACTGCCGGATGGGGCGGCAGGCGGCGAACAGGCAGCAGCGTACTTATTTGAAATACGCGAACCGGTTTTTGATGAGCGCATTGTTAAATTACACAATAAAAGCCTTTATGCTCACGAGCCGGCACAAACCGGGCCGGAAGCCTCCGGCATCGAAGATACGGCGGAACCCCTGGAAAAACTGCTGTGCCGGGATTTAAACCCCGCCGCGCGCCAGGAGGCGGCCTGGAAATTGGGCAAAATCCAAAATATGGCGGCGCTGCGTTCGTTGATTACGGCGCTGCGCGAAGGCGACGAATCGGCGCAGGTTTTTGCCGCCATTACCCTGGTGGGTATGGGCCGGTCTTTCTCATGATAGCACCGCGCGCCCGCGCGTCGGGTTTTTGCCGCCATTACCCTGGTGGGTATGGGCCGGTCGGGGCATGTGGGGCGGTCGGCGGCAGACGCGCTGATCGCCGAGCTGAAAAACCCGGACCTCGAAGTACGCCGCAAGGTGGTCTGGGTGCTGTGGAAAATCGGTGACCGCCGCGCGGTGAAGCCGCTGGTTAACAGCCTTCGGCGCGACCCGGACGTTAAAGTGCGCGCCTACGCCGCCTGGGCGCTGGGCCGCCTGAACGACTCGCGCGCGATTCCGCCGCTGATAGACGCGCTCGACGACAGTTCCCAGAAAGTCCGTTGGGATGCCGCCATCGCGCTGGCGAAGTTCCGCGAACGCGCCATCGAACCTCTGATCGAAGCCCTGTACGACTACCGCCCGCAGGTGCGCGTGGGCGCGGCCAACGCGCTGGGTTGGTTGATGGACGCGCGGGCGATCACCGCGCTGACCGATGCGCTCAAAGACCCTGACCACGAGGTGCGCCAGCGTGCCGCCTTCGCCCTGGGCTGGATTAAAGACCGGCGCGCAGTCGCCGCCCTCATCGCTGCCCTGGGGGATGAAGACGACGAAGTGCGGATGCAGGCCGCCGCCGCCCTGGGCTGGATGAGGGACGAACGGGCTATTGAACCGCTGGCGCGCTTGATCGAAGATGAAAGTGAGTGGACGCGCTACGCCGCGCTGGAAGCCTTAAGCGACCTGGAAGCTGTGGCTTCGCTGAATGCGGCGCTCAAACACCCGAATTCGCGGGTGCAGGAAGTAGCCTATCGCGCGCTCCAGCGGTTGCAGAAATGAACATTTTCGACGCGAAGGATTTTGAAACCCAGTGGCTGACCGGCGGCGCGCGCGGCGCTGCCGGCATGTTCTCCCTGGAAACCCTGATCGCTGCGCTCGACCATCCCCAGGATGACGTGCGCTGGCGGGCGGCGGTGGCGCTGGGCTGGCGCGGCGAACCGCAGGCGGTTGGCCCGCTGATTGCCCGGCTGGACGGCGCGCGTTACGAAGTCAAAATCAACATCGTCTGGGCACTCGGCCAGATCGGCGACCGGCAGGCGGTTGACCCGCTGCTGGCGGTCGTGCAAGAGGAAAACCGCCGCGACCCGGACATCGCTTATATGGCGGCGCTGGCGCTGCTGCGTTTTGGCGCGCTGGAAGCACTGCGGCGCGAGCTGGAGACGGCGCACGAAGCCGCCTTCCGCGTGGCGCACGCCGCACTGGCAAGCGCAGAACATCTGGAGGCTCGGTGATGATGAAAGCCTATGACGAACTGCTGGACTTTTTAACTTCGGCCCCCACGCCGGAACAAATTGTTACCTTCAGCCCGTCCCGGCATACGCGGCTGCGGCTGAACGAACTGCTGCGCCGCAAACGCGCCGGCCTGTTGAGCGCCGAAGAATTTGCCGAACTGGACGAGTTTAACCGCGTCGAACAAATGATGCGCCGTCTCATCAGCCGGGCGCGGCAAAAACTGGCTCACCCCGCCCAACAGGCGTAAAGGGCGGCCACATCGGGCCGCCCCCTGCTCATCTACTCATCCCGCCGGCTGTTCGGGTGTTTTTTCGCGCCGAACGGATCAGCTAATCCGGGGTTGCTTCCGGGGTGGGAACCGGCGTCGGTGTATTGGTCGGGTCAGGCGGTGGAGCTTCGCGCGGCAGGAACACCTGCTGCGACACGCATACCGGCTGGCCGTTCGCGCCCAGCGCCTCCACGTTCCAGGCAAACGCAAAACCGAAGCCCGTGTTGTTGACGTTCAGGTCGGCGGTCAGGCTGTAGCTGTTGCCGTCGGTGGTGAAAGACGTCACCAACGCGCCGTTCTGATCCCCGATATTGAAGATATTAACGCGGTAGCCGCTCGCGCCGGGAGCCGGATTCCAGTAAAAAGTGGTCGGGCCATAAGCCAGGCCGTCCAGCGGCGAGGCAGCGGCAAAACGGCTGCAATCCACGCCGGCGGTATCGAAAGTGCCTGCCGAGGGTTCATCCGTCGCCGACGGCGCGGTTGTCGGCACGACTGACGGCAGGCCGGTATCCACGCCGCAGGGGATGATAAGCTGCTGGCCGGTGTAAATGCGGGTGGGGTCGCCGATGCCGCTGGCTTCGGCAATCGCCTGGATGCTGCTCTGGTAGCGCCGCGCGATGCGGAACAGGTTTTCCCCCGTGACGACCGTATGCACCAGCGTCGTACCGGTTTCGCAGGTATCGTCATCCAGTACGATCACATTTTCTTCACCCAGCCCCAGTTCCTCGAAGGCGGCCAGGATGCTTTCCCATTCGGCCTGATCTTCCGGCGAGGCGGGGACGGGTTCTGTCCAGGTGCAGTCAGCGCCCACCGGCTGGTTATCCGGCTCGCCGTCAATACCCAGGTTGTCTGGGTCAGCCAGACAGTGTGTGCTGGTGTACCCCGCCGGGATAATGATTTCGTCCGGCGTGCCGGGGTTAAGGATGACCTGGCCGGAAATGACGGTGATCTGCATGATGTTACCCGGCGGCAGCGTCCGCAGCACGATCAACGAGCCAAGCCGGATATTCGCGCCGTTCACCGTCAGGTCTACCTTGATTCCTTCGGGGCTTTGAATCGCCAGCACCGACGGCGCCTGATTACAGGTAGTCTGGCCGGGCGCGGTGCGGAAGTAAAAGGCCTGCATGGGCGTCAGGCGCGGCGCGTCCCCGGTGGGCAGGCTGCTCAGCGCGGCGGTATCGTTAACGGCTTGGCGCGGAATCCAGGCCGAGCCGGCAGCCGTCTGAACGCGCACCCAAGCGCCATCATCGCTGAGGGCATCGGCTTGCAGCACCGTACCGGCAGGCAGCGCGGCGACAATCGGGCCGCTTTCGGATGGTTCGCTGCGGGCGGTGGTTTCCGTCTGGGTGATGACCGTCAGGCTTTGCCCGGCGGCTGCCGCCGGTTCAACGGCGTTTTCCACTTCTGTATCGCCCAGCAGCAGGAAGGTCACGGCCTGGCCGGGCAGCGTGTCCGGCACGTTGGCCTGCGCTTTAATAACTGCCATGCCCCATTCACCAAGCTGGGTATCCAGCGGCGAAGTCCGCAGGCTCGCCAGGGCGACCAGCGCCGCTTGGTCGGCGGGGCGGGTGAAAAAGTCCGCCGGGACGCTTTCAACAAAAGTTGCCTCGATGCGGTTAAAACCATAACAGGCGCTGTTGCGCTCCAGACCAGCGCAGTTGTCGCCAAGCTGCGCCAGCGCCTGCTCGACGACTGCCGGGCAGGTTGCCCCGCCGGTTTGTGTCAGCGCCGGCTGCGGCGCAATCACCAACAGTACAGTAATAACGACAAGATAACAGGTAAACCTGAGGAACATAGACACCTCCGGCAGTTCCGCAACCACGATTAATTTTGATTATAGAGTGGAATGCAAATTGGGCAAATGATTGCTTATTATATCTATTACAGGGGTAAGGGCAGCAAAAAAAGCCCGGTGGGGGGACATCCGGGCTTTGCATGCCGAGGCCCAGACTTGAACTGGGGACCCACGCATTTTCAGTGCGTTGCTCTACCAACTGAGCTACCTCGGCATGAAGATGAGTATACCCGGACGCGCCGGGAATAGCAAGAGCGGAATCGTGCGGGAGAGCCGTTTCAAACGCATTTTGTCTTGCGCGTTTATTGACTTCAAAACGCCCCCCGCGCCGGCCCCAGTATATCCCAGATGAAGTCCCCGCCGGCGTGCCGGTTCAGCAAATCCAGCAGATCATCCAGCGCAGCCTGGATGTCGGCGCGCGCGCCAGTATGGTGCGCCTCGACGGTGAAAAGCGCCGTCGTGGTGGCGGGCCGGGCGGCGCTGTCGTCGCTCTGCCGCCAGCACCAGCGCCGGGCGACTACGCGCTGTCCTTCGTCGGCAAAAATCACCTCGCCCGGTTCAGGATGTTCCGGCGCGGACTGCCCCAGGGGGAAAAACTGCTCCGAACCGTCGGCAAAACGCACCGTCACCGCGCCCTGGATGGCCTGCATATCCAGGACGGCCACCGGCAGGGCATAACGGATGCTGACCAGATTACCCAGGTCTGTCAGCAGATTGATGGTCGGGAGGTCGCCCTTTTTGGTCAGCCGGCGCAGCAGGGCTTCGGCGGCGCTGCGGTACTGGGTGGGTTCGACGCCAAAAGCGCGAAAGGCGCTGCGCCAGGCCGCCAGCGAAGGGATTTCACTTAGGGCTTTGCCGTCCAGCCGCGCCAGGACGGCCTGCTGTTCGGCGGCGTAGGCCGCCCGCAGCGGTTCGGGCGTCGGGCCGTTCCGCAGCCCGCGCGCCAGGATAACCCCGCCGCAGATACCCGGAAAACGCGCCAGCACATCGGGATGATAAACGAAAGTGGGCATGGTTTACTGCGCTGCCCCCGGCTCTTGAATGAAATAAATATACATGCGAAGCTGCCCCAGGCGGATTTCGTCGCCGTTTTTGACCGGAGTCGGGCTGCGCGGCTGAATTGGATCGCCGTTGATGTACGTGCCGTTCACGGTGTCCAGGTCTTCGACCAGAAATTTACCATCCTGATTATGCAAAATCATATGCAGGCGGGATACGCCGTAGTTGACCGCATCGTAGCGGGTCAGGTCTACGTGGTTCTTCAGGCTGCCGGTGCTGCCGGCCCGCCCGAACGACACCGCCTGGGAAACGATCAAGGGGATGGGGGCCTCGCTGTGGCCGCCG
>JAPKMO010000194.1 GCA_026645945.1 Anaerolineae bacterium | reverse complement strand
CCTCCGGCGGCGTTAGTTAAAATCAGCGTTTGAACGCCCACCATCCGCATGATACGGATCGGAAATGTGATCTCCTGGGGCGTATACCCCTCATAAAAATGCGCCCGCCCCTGCTGAACGATCACCGGCTGACCTTCCAGCCGCCCGATCACCAACTGCCCATGATGACCATGTACGGTAGACTTAGGCCAGCCTGGTATCGTTTCGTAAGGAATAACCACGCGCTCGCTCACCGCATCGGCCAGCCCGCCCAGCCCGGACCCCAGCACCAACCCGATCGTTGGTTGAATCGTAATCTGGTTTCGAATAATGGCGACCGCCTGATCGTAATCCATTTGCTGTACAGCCATAACACCTCTTATCTAGCGTCTCGCAGCTACCAATTATACCTACGAAATGGGCGCGATTGAAATTTGTGTGAAATCTGCGTTCCCCATCGGACAAACACCGAATATTGAGTACAATAGAGTTAAGTTGATGTAACAAAAATCATATCTAAACGGCGGCGGTGGAGGGAGTCGAAATGGATCTTAGCTCTGAAAAGGCGCTTATGCGCTACTCAGAGGCGTACCAACTGCTCTACAATCGCAAACCCCGGGACTTACGCACGCTGGAAAACGGCTGGGTAATTGTCAATGGGGCGCGGATGCGCGCGGCAGAACTGGACTATTTGACGGCGCAGCTTCAAAACGAATATAACAAGGGTCTGGAGCAGCGCCGGAACGTCGTCCAACGCCTTCTAAAATGGTTCAAACAGAACTAGCGTCCATCCGGCGCGAACTCGGCGCGGCGCTCGCTGACCAGGAGCGTTTTGAGGCTCTGGCCCTGGTTGAACTCAACCAGGATCGTTTGTTGTTCCTGGGGACTGCCCCCGGAGCAGCCGCCGGTCTGGAAACAGCTCTGGAAGATTTTCTGCTGCGGCTGGTGACTTACACCGAAAGCCACGACCAGTTTACAGAAAATGAAGACTTCGTGTTTTATGACCTGACCGGTCGGCAGTTAGTTTTGCACTACTTTGAAACGAAGACCCGGCACTGCGTGCTGGTGGCCGTCGTTTATCCCCAAAAGACCTACAAACAGGCCGTCAAAAAGCTGGCGAAAGCCCTTAAGCCGCTGGTTTAATTTTCTGCTATAGTTCCATACGAATCAAAACAACCGGAACGGATTAAATCATATATGGAATCGTTCAAAGATACGCAGCGTCAAATTCGCGCGGCGCTGGCGGCTATTGCTCTGGTGATCGTCATCGGCGTTGCCGGCTACATGCTCATCGAGCAAATGAGCTTTCTGGATTCTATTTGGGCGACGGTGGTCACACTCGCCACCGTCGGTTATGGCGACATCGTTCCGCGCACGCCACAAGGCCGCGTTTTTACCATCCTGCTCATCATCATGGGTCTGAGCGTTTTCGCCTACGGCTTGCAGGCTTCGGCCACGCTTGTCATCAGCCCGACGGTTCGTGAAGCGCGCCAGCGCCGGCGCATCCAGCGGGCGATTGATCGCTTGCAGCACCATTACATCATCTGCGGTGCGGGTGAAGTGGTGGACAAAACAATCACGTATTTAATCGAAGGGGCAAAACAGCGCCAGGAGGCGCAGCTCATGCAGCTTCATGAACCGGCGGACGCCGTCCTCGACCGCATTTTTGGCGCTGCCGCACGCGGCCACTTTCCGCGCCTGCGACGCCTGATACGCGGCCTGTTTTATCTGTTCGCGCGCACCGGGCATCGGGGCGACTCGCTGCTGGATGTGGTGGTCGTCGTTACGCCCAGCCATGCCTTTGCCGATCATCTGCGCGAAAACGGCCTGATGGTCATCGAAGGCGACCCGACCGAAGACGGCGTATTACGCCGCGCCGGAATCGAACATGCCCACGCCCTGATGGTGATGCTGGACAATGACACCGAATCGCTGCTCACCGTCCTCACCGCGCGCGCCCTGAACGCCGAACTAGACATCACCGCCGCCACCCTGGAAGAAGAACTGGCACCCAAGATATTACGAGTCGGCGCGAACGGCGTCATCGCCCCCTTTGATACTGCCGGGCAGTTTTTGAATAATGCGACCCTGCGCCCGGCAGTAAACGACTTTTTTAATGCCGTTTTGTACAGCCCGCGTGTTGATCTGCAAACGACGGCAGTCCACCTGTGGGATGACTCGCCCTGGATCGGCCAGGCGCTCGGCAGCCTTGACCTGCGCCAGCGGTTCCAGGCGGGGGTCATCGGCCTACGCCGGGAAAGCGGCGAATATTTTTACGCCCCCGGTGATTCTTACACCCTCAAAGAAAACGAAATCCTGATCGCCGTTGCGCCGACCAAACGAATCGCCTCGCTCCAGCAGGCCGCGCGCGGCAGCGCACCCAACCGCCCACGCCCGCTGGTATGGCAGCGCCTGCCGCTGCCGGCAGCGCCGCACCACGAACCGCATCCGGTCTATAAATCTCTTTATGACCAACAGCAGATCGCGGACATGAGCGGACACTATGTCATATGCGGCTCCGGGCGCATTGCCCGCAACACCATCAACAAATTGAACCCCCGGCGGCCCTTTGTCATCATCAGTGATGATGAACTTTATGCCGACGAACTGCGACAGCAGGGTTTCCGCGTGGTCGGCGGCAGCCCGCAGCATGAAGACACACTCCGGCAGGCGGGCGTGGCCCGCGCCCTGGCGTTGATGGTCGCGGTCGAAGACCCGGCAATCAGCGTCCTGACAGTACTCAACGCGCGAACGTTAAGCCGAAACCTGCTTATCACGGCGTCGGCGCTGACCGACGATATGATTCCCAAACTGCGGCGGGCCGGCGCTGACCGGGTGGTTAACCCGTTTCAGGTGGCTGCACTGGCCGTTTTGCTGACGGCCACCCGCCCTGCTGTGAGTGACTTCCTGCAATACGTCATTTTTAACTTGCATGTTGGGGTGGAAACGACCGAACTTTACATGCAGGACGATTCATCCTGGATTGGCCGCACGATTGAGTCCTTGCAGCTGGGCCGCACCTATCACGCCGGCGTAATCGGCCTGCGCCTGGCCGATGGACAGTATTTGTACGCGCCGCCGGGCAGCCATGTCCTGGGGCGGGACGAAGTTCTCATCGTGGTCACGCCGATGGAATATGCCGACGAACTGCGCCTGGCAGCGCATGGCAGCGAAACCAAACGACCGCTTACCTTAAGGCGCAGTTTTTCGACCGGCTAACCGATTCCGGCGCTGCGGCGCTGGTCGTGGTAGTCCTGCGGCGTGTCAATGTCGCGCAGCACGCTGTCGGTATCCACATTTACATAGCCGATGCGGTCTTTATATTTATCAATCACGTCGCGCGGCGCGCCATCCGGCGGCAGATTAAGGATGTCCTGCCAATAACGGCGGTCAATCAGGATTGGATGCCCGCGCCGCATCTGGTAGCTGGGCGCGATGATGTCCCCTGCGCCTTCGGCATACGCCGTCAGCACCTGCGCGATAACACGCGCCTGGATGCGCGGCTGGTCGCCCAGAACTACCAGCGCCGCCGAAACATACGGCGGCAAGGCGCGCAGCCCAACCTTGAGCGACGACAGCATCTCGCCGGTGGCGTAGTCCGAGTTATAAACAACCTCTGCTCCCATCCGAACGGCCAGCGAACGCACCTCGGCGCTTTTATGGCCGGTGACGACAGTTATACGCTGCACTTTCGCCAGCAAAAGCTGTTCGAGGATTTGTTCAATGATGGTTTTATGTCCATCCCAGGGCAGCAGCACCTTCGACTGCCCCATCCGGCGCGACATGCCCGCCGCCAGCACAACCGCCCCCACCTGCCGCTGAACTTCGTGAATTGGATCAGCCGCACGCACCGATCCCAGCGCCACGCCGTAAACACGCGGCGACCGCAGGATAAACTGCGCGATCATCCGCGCCCGCCCGCGCAGATACCCCTGCGCCGGAACTTGATTAAGCAGCGCCACCACCCGCGCTTTGTCCGGCACACCCTTAAGGCCCAGCGTTTCGTCGCGTATCACCTGCGCCACCCAGGGCGACTTGATGCGGCTGCCGATGCCAAACCCATACCGCGCGTCTATCGCCTCGGCGTTATAAACGTGTTCTTCATCCAGCGGCTGGCCGAGTACGCTTAAAGAGGCTACCGGCATCACCAGCGTAGCTTCCGCCGGGATGACCGGCTCGTGAGCTTTAGGCGCTTTTAATGGCAGGCCGCGCGCGCCGTCGGCTTCGATCAACAGCACGTCGGAGTCAATCGAATCCAGCAGGCGGGGGATTTGTTCGCAGGTTGCGCCATAAACCTTGTTCTGGCGGATTTCATCGTACAAGAATACAAAACGGTGATCGTTCAGCGCCAGCGACACCGCCGACATGGACGTGTCCAGCCGCGCGGCATACGGCACTAGCCCCAACTGATCGTCCCCGATGCGGGTGGTCGTGGTCGCCAGCACGCGCAAACCGGCTTCGGCCAGTTCGTAACCAAGCGCGATCATGGTGGTGGTTTTGCCGCCCGCGCCGACGAGTGCCACCACATCGCCAGGATTGATGTCAAACGCGCGTTGGAGTTTCATAACCCGTTAAATAAGGGCGTACCTGCGGCGCGGCCAGAACTGCCTCCAGCACGCCGCCGCCCACCGCCAGCGATTTGTCCGAAATGGTGAAACAGTTTTCTCGGCGCGCGCGCGGGTCGAGATCGCCGATTTTCGTGCCGACCTCCACTCGCACCTGCTCGTGAATAAGCCCGCGCAGCACACCGCTAAAGGCCGCCACAATCGGCTGCCCGTTCACCGAGGCGATGGTCTGGCCGGCCTCGATGGTGTCGCCAATCTGCCAGTATGCCTGAACATACCCCCCCGCCGGGGCGCGCAGCACCCGCGAATAGCTCTGTCCCTGCATGATACCCGGTTCGCCGGTATCCGGTTCAGCCGAACCCCGCCAGATCACGCGCCCCAGATCATGCCCGCGATTAGTTTCGATCACGGCATGGCAGTCCACACCGGCTGTAAAACCAGGGCCGAGCGCGATCACCAGCGGCGCATCATCCGGGCGCGTCCCCAGGTTCGTTTTCGCCATGCGCCCGTCCACAACCGCCGCCGGATTTAACCACTCGATTGTTT
>JAPKMO010000193.1 GCA_026645945.1 Anaerolineae bacterium | reverse complement strand
CTGCTGGCAAATATGGCCGTCTGTGGCGAGATGTTTATTCAGTATCTCAGCAGCCTGTGTTTGAATACCAGCGTCTTCACCAACCAGTTCCTCGACATCGCCAGACTGTATCTCCAGTCCGGCGGCACATCCGCGCTTGCCGAAACAGCCTGGACGCTGCCCATAGAAACGGATTATGATCTGCTGACCTTAAATCGTCATTTTCTGGATGACCAGCAGGACAGCCACATCCTCAGCGAGCTTCCGGGAAGTGTACAGATCATCCCACCCGTTCGTATTGATCCCCATGTCAGCGTGGGGCAGGGAGCGCGTTTGGGACCGCGCGTCTATCTTGAATCAGGTTGCAGCATTGGCCGGAATGCTGTCATTAGCGATGCGGTTATCTTTCAAAACGCGGTTGTTCCGGCGGAAAAAATCATTCGCGATGCGATTATCTCCACCCGGCTGCAGGTTAGCGGGAAGGATGCGCGCTAGGACTGCCGGTCGGCTTCCGCTATAATGAAATCCGCGAATTCATACAACGAACTCAACTGAGGACAGGAATTTGGCCCAGGCCTATAAACTATGCCCCATTTGTGAAACGCCTAATCACCGCAACGCCAGCGTATGCAGCACCTGCGGCGCAACGCTGGCGCGCGTTCAAACCATCGCCGGGGGTGATGAAACCGAACCTGTCCCCACCGGCTACACCTATCAATACGGTGAAACTGACCTAGCCGAGAAAAATTTGCGCTGGCGCGGCGCCACTTATCTTCTCAGCGGCCTGATTGTTTTAAGCGCTCTGTTTTGTGTTGGCGCGGTGGTGCTGGTTGGCATCAACCTGTTTAGCTCATTATCACCAACCGGCACACCATCATCACTATCCCCCATGCCGACGAACAACTCGCTGGCGATTACAACCAACACGCCGCGACCAACACTCGCCCTGGCGACCGTAACGCCCGCGCCGCCGACGCCGCTGCCTACACCAACCGACACGCCGACGCCCACGCAAGGGCCGTGCATACAGCAGGTACAGCCAAATGATGATTTATATGCTATCGTCGCGCGCTGCGGCCACCGGCATTACGACGTGATTTTAAGCATCGTGGCCGAGCTAAATGATCTGGATGACCCATCGCGGATTCTGCCCGGCCAATCCATCGAAGTTCCCTGGCCGACCTCAACTCCTGACCCGAACGCCGTACCAACAGACGAAAGCGTTTCGGGGGCTGATGAAGAGGATGGCGTGGTGGCGCTCACCAGCAGCATACAACCCGGACGTGTGCCGGGCGGCGGCCCGTCGCCTACCGAGACACTCCTGCCAGGCGTCATGTGGCATACAGTACAGGCGGATGAAAACATCCTTTCGATTGCATACTTTTACGGCGCAAACCTGAAAATCCTATCGGAATTAAACCCGGAGGTTACATTCTCGCAGTGCGATTTTGGCTCTGCATCAGGCGGACCAAACTGCCTCGTCCAGCTTTACATCGGCCAGCGCCTGCGCGTGCCCGCGCCCACACCAACACCCACATTGTCGCCCACACCCTCCGGCAGCGAAACGCCGACGCCCACACTGACCCCGACCTTTAACGCACCCAGTCCGCTGAGTCCCAGCGACCGCGCTTTCTTCCGAAGCAGCGAACTCGTCACCCTGCGCTGGGTAACTTCTGGTTCGCTGGCAGCGGGGCAAGTATATCTTATTCGGGTTGAAGACCAGATGGCAAAGGCCGTTTACACGGCCACAACCCGCGAACTCTACTTCATCGTGCCGGAAGAATGGCACAACCAGGACTCCATACGACACGATTTTATCTGGACGGTAAGCGTTGTGGATAACGACCGCCTGGATGCGCCGTATTTCACCACTGAGCCGCGTTTGTTCACCTGGCAGGGGCGCGGAGAGGATAAAAAATAGCAGATGAAAATCAAACCGCTTCTCTTAGCCGTGTTCAGCATCTCGTTCCTGGCGGGCTGCAACTTCACGCCGCTTCCTCAGGCAACGCCTACTGTTGAGGCGCTGACGCCAACCATCGAAGCCAGCATCACTCCATCACCTGCGGAAACTGCGGTAATTGAGCCGTTAGTCGAAAGTCCGACGCCAACGCTCACACCGGCCCCGCCGACCGAAACCTGGACGCCAACCGTCACCCCAGGGCCATATGAACACACCATCAAAGAAGGCGATTCACTCATTACTATCGTCCAGATTTACGGCTACACCGATTTAAGTGTTGGACCGGGCAGCGTTATTTCAAACGTGGTGGCGCTCAATAATCTTCGGAACGCCGACAGCCTGCCGCCGCCCGGTAACATTATCCTCATTCCCCGGCAAACGGCCACACCCACGCCGGGAAATGACGCAACTGCCGTTGTTGTTCAGGCAGCAAGCGCCGCCTCCGCGCCGGTTGTGACGCTGCCGAGCAACGCATCCATTAACGATTATATCGTTCAGCCGAATGATACTTTCATCGGCATCGCCCAACAGCTTAATACTACCATTGAGGTGCTGGCCGTCCTTAACCCTGAAGTGAATATTTTTGGCTGCAACTTCGAAATTCCCAGCGGCGGGCCAAGCTGCAATCCTCCTTTACAAATCGGCCAGGTTTTGAAAGTGCCGGCGCCCACACCAACACCCACGCTGTCGCCTACGCCCTCCGGCAGTGAAACGCCAACCCTAACGCCGACCTACAAAGCGCCGCTGCTAGTTTATCCGCCTCAGGATGCTATCGCTCCACCGGGCGTATTCAGCCTGCAATGGGTGAGTATAGGCGTGCTTAGGCCGGAAGAAGTTTATCTGGTAGAGGTATCGGATGAAACGACCGGGCAGGTATTCCGGCAGGTGACAAAAAATACGTCTCTGCCGCTGCCCGAAGAGATGATCCCCGCCGACGGGCAAATCCATTTGATAAAGTGGACGGTTCGTATCGCCACACCAAACGAGCAAAGCGTGTACCGACCAATCGGTGGCGCACCGGAAATCCGCAGTTTTTCGTGGCAGAGTCGTTAAAATCAGCCCAGACGACCGAACTGCCGGGCAAGCTGATCGGTAGTCATATGAATCATGGTAGGCCGGCCATGCGGGCAGGTCAGCGGCGATTGGCAGCGTTCAAGCTGTCGAATCAAACCCTGCATTTCGTCAAAGCTGAGAATCTGCCCGGCTTTGACGGCGGCCTGTTTACAGACGCGCTGGATAATACGCTCCTCAATAGAAGCCTGTCCCGGTTTTGTGCCTGACTCCAGGTCTTCGATCAGCGCGGCCAGCACATCATCCGGCGGCTGGTTGGCAAGCAGGGCAGGAACGGCGCGGATGACAAAAGTGTTCGGCCCAAACGGTTCAAGGGCGAAGCCAATGCTGTGTAAAACCTCCAGATTTTCTTCGACCAGGCGCGCCTCCACCGGCGGCAGATGAATGGATTGAGCGGAGAGCGCATACTGCGCCGGCTGCTGCTGGCGAGTGTATTCCTCCATAAACTGCTCGTAGAGAATACGCTCATGCGCGGCGTGCTGGTCAATCAGATACATACCTGCCGGCCCTTCCGCCACGATATAAGTCGCGCCAATCTGGCCCACTACCCGCAGTATCGGCAGCGTGCGCGGGCGCGCCGGCGCGCCAGGGCCGATCGGAACAGCTGTCGCGTCCGGCGATTCTTCAGCCGGAGCATAAAAACGGTGGCGCGCGTGCCGGCCGGGCGTCTCTAGATCGAGACTCAGGTCTAATTGCAGGCGGCTGTCATCTAGTCCCCATTCAGATGGCTGGCCGCGCCCAGTGTAATCGCCGCCGCGCATCGCAGGCGTCTGAGCGAGGTCTATGATCGCCCGCCGCACAGCACGTTGAAGCGCGGCAAACACTGAATCGCCATCTCTAAAACGCACCTCGGCTTTGGTCGGATGCACGTTAACATCCACTTCTTCCGGCGGTATATCCAGCAGCAGCACGGACACCGGATAGCGCCCGGTCATCAGAAACGTGTGATACGCCTGGGTTACAGCATAAGCCAGCCGTGTATCCTGAATCCAGCGCCCATTTACAAACAGCGTGATATGGGTACGGTCGGCACGGTTGAGATTCGGCGCAGAGGTATAACCATAAATACGGATGGGCTGCCCGGAATGTTCGGCGTTGATCTCAACCATATCCCGAAAAGTATCCAGCCCCAGCGCCGCCACCAGCACGTCACCCAGAAACCCACTGCCGCTGGAACGGAATATCTCGCGCCCATCCTGTTCCAGCACAAAACGCACGTTTGGGTAAGCCATCGCATAACGCGAGACGATCAATGCGATATGCCGTTTTTCGGTGCTGTCTTTCTTCAGGAATTTAAGCCGCGCCGGGGTATTGTGAAACAGATTCTCGACCGTAATAACCGTGCCGACGGGCGCACCGACCGACTTGTGTTCGACGATTTGCCCCCCCCGCAAACGCAAAAGCGTTCCGGCGGAAAAGTCGGTATGCCGGGTGACAATATTTAGGTGGCTTACCGAGGCGATGCTCGCCAGCGCCTCACCGCGAAAGCCCAGGGTTGTGATATGCGACAGGTCGTCTGCCGTCCGCAGTTTGCTGGTTGCATGGCGGTGGAACGCCAGCGGCACATCATCAGGTATCATGCCGCTGCCGTCATCGCTGATCCGAATACGCTGCCGTCCGCCGCCTGTCACTTCGATGCGAATGTGTCCAGCGCCGGCATCCAGGGCATTTTCGAGCAGTTCCTTAACCACCGATGCTGGGCGTTCGACGACTTCGCCCGCCGCGATTTGCGCGACAACTTCTTCCGATAAAATTTGTATGGACATATCCACGCATCCTGAAAAAACTGACCCCGCTTGTGCGGGGTCATAATAATAGCGCAGATGTTCGGAAAAATCATGCCTGCGGCGCGGGCAGATTAGCGCCTTCAAGCGGAATGCTGAGGTAAAAAGTGCTGCCTTTGTCTTCCTGGCTTTCTACCCAGGCGTGGCCGCCATGACGCTGTGCTACGCTCCGAACGATAAACAGCCCCAGACCGCTGCCCTTGATCTTTTTATGTTCCTGACGCGGAATACGCACATGGCGCTCAAACAGGTGTTTCTGGTTCTCCGGACTGATGCCCAGGCCGCTGTCCTTGACCATGACCAATACCTGATTGCCGACATGTTTAACCTCAACCTTCACCGAGCCACCGCTGGGCGTGTATTTGATGGCGTTATCTACCAAATTGATGATCGCGCGTTCCAGCATATTGGTATCGGCATTAATGATCGGCAGGTTTTCGTCTACTTTGACCTGAATATCTAGT
>JAPKMO010000192.1 GCA_026645945.1 Anaerolineae bacterium | reverse complement strand
CGCGCGCCGCCCTCGCCGCGCCCGCTGCCCCGCCTGGGGCTGCTGGTGATGGGTTTCTTCCTGGCAATGGCGGCGCTGACAGCTTTTTTCGGCCTGGAGCGCATCCCGGCCAATACATTTATCGTGCTGTTTTACACCTATCCGGCGATGGTGGCGGTTTTTTCACTGTTCCTGGGTGACCGGCTGCCCCCGGTGGGCTGGCTGGCGCTGGCGCTGACCATCGTCGGCATCGCCCTCACCGTGCCAGATTTCGGCGCGGGACTGAGTGGGGATAATCTGGCGGGCGTCGTCCTGGCGCTGGTAAACGCGCTGGTGGTGGCGGTCTATTTCATCCTCAGCAGCCGGCTGCTGCGCGGGCATACGGCTGTGGCGCGCGCCAGCGCGTGGAGCATCACCGGCACGTTTTTTATCATGGCGGCTGCCGTACCGTTCCGCGAGGTACAGGCCCCGTCAAGCGCGGCGGCCTGGGTCAACCTGCTGGCGCTGGCGACCATCAGCACAGTCATGCCGGTTTTTGCCCTCAATTCCGGCATCCAGAAGGTGGGCGCGGCGCGGGCGGCCATCATCGGCACGATTGAGCCGATTCAAACGCTGCTGTGGACGTTTTTGCTGCTGGGCGAGCAGATGCAGCCGGCGCAGGTGGTCGGCGGGGCGCTCATCCTGGGCAGCATCGTGCTGCTGCAAGCGCAAAGTCTGCTGCGGACGCGCGCCTTGCGCTCCAGGCCGGCGGAAAGCAGTTAAATTAACAGAAGGAATTAAGCGCATCCGGGCTGCAAGTTCGGTAAAATAAAGCTATGAATACAACGGATACCGTCAATGAATACATGCGGGCGCGGCTGCTGGTGAACCGTCATGGCAAGCTGACCACCGACCAGTGGAAGGACATGGTGACAGAACCCCTGACGATCATCGGCCTGCTGCTGCTGCCGGGCATCCTCATCCTGGGGCCGAGGCTGGGGGCGTTCATCTGGGGCGGTTTTGCCCTGTTAACGCTGCTGGCGCTGGCTGCCCTGGCCGTTCTGCTCATCGGGCGGGGACGGCGTTACGCCCGTGCGCCGGTGCATTTTGCGGTGCTGCGGGCCGGGAGCAGCTTTCAACCCTTCTGGGCTTTCTGGAAACCCGTCGTGCTGCACGATGTTTCCGGCGAAGCGGTGTGTTTTGGCAAGCGGTTAACACCCTATACCCGCTTGCAGCCTCACCAGGATTACCTGGTGTACTATCTTAAAGACCGCGATACCAACATTCTGCTGAGCCTCGCGCCTGCCGACCACCCGGACGCCGACCTGTGGCAGCCGTCCGAAACCTTTCAGAGCCGTTTCGCCAGGCGCAGCCGCTAATCAGACCTGCGCTGGTGGTTTGCCGGTCATCATGAACTTGCTTTCATCCGAAGCCAGGGCGCGGAACGGCTGGCTGTCCTCTTCCATTTGCGCCAGTGCCTCCTCCAGCACCCGGTTGATGCGCGCGATCTGGGCGCGGTTATCATCCAGCGCCAGGCCGTTCAAAGCCGCCTGTGCGAGTTCTTTGTCCAGGCCGTTTTCGATTAACAGTAAGACCGTTTTTTCCGGCAAAAACAGCAGGCCATTTCGGAAGTATGGCGCGTATTCGCTGGCGGTAGAACGCATGAGCAAGCCCTCCCAAAAGCATCTTCAGTCGTGTAACGAGATGCTAACTATATCGCAACGATAATTATACCTTAAAATCAGTCTTTTGCATCCTTAATTTTGTTAGACTTTTCTGATGTTTTTCCTACGCTGCGGCGTCTATAATCTTGGTGAATAATTTCGGCAGGCCGGCAGCCGCCAAACCTGCCCCACGCATCAAATGTCTCGCCTCCCGCGTCGGCAGAGTGTTCGTTGCTGCTTGTGTTTCATCTCACAATTTAGATTAACAACAGATCAGCATGACTCCAAGAATAGTACCATAGTATATTTCACTATTGATTTTACGGAAAAATAGATTATAGTTAAATTATCGAGTTTTGGAACGCCATCAGGCGGCATCGCAGAAGCAGGCAGTTTATGAACGCAGCACGATCTGTTATCCCATCGAAAGGGGTGATACGCATCGAGATTCTCAACAAGGCCCAGAGCAGCATCGAAGTCGAGATTTCTGGCGGCCAGGGTTATATCATCGGTCGCTCAGACAACAAAAGCACCTACCAGCCGGACATTGATCTGGCAGATTTCGAAGCCCTGGAGCTGGGCGTTTCTCGCCGGCACGCTGCCCTGGTACACCATCACCAGCATTTACACCTGCTGGACTTGAGTTCGGTGAACGGCACGTTTTTGAACGGCGAGCGGCTCACCCCAGAAGCTCCTTACCCGTTGTCTCATGGCGACAAAATACTATTGGGCAATTTAACCCTCGTTATTTCCTATCTCGACCGCTAGTATAGGCTTCCTCCCATGTTTACCAACGGCAAAACAAATGGTACAAAGAAACGAGATATGAACGAAACATCCCAATCCCCACTACGTTTCAATGGATCGCTCTGGTGCAATCTGGACATCGCGCTTCGTAATATAGATCAGGTCTACAGCCAGATGGTCGAACCGCTGGGATTGACCGTCATCGAGTGGTACATTCTGCGCGCTCTGTACGAACAGGACGGCCAGCACGCCTCCGAACTGGCGCGGGCCGTTGGGCGCGCCGCTACATCGTTCACGCCCATTCTGGACAAATTACAGCACAAAGACCTGATTCAGCGCCGCCCCGACCCGGCAGACCGTCGCGCTGTCCGCATTCACCTGACGGACAAGGCAAAAGAATCGCGCCAGCGCGTGATGGAAACCGCCGACCAGATCGAGCGCAGCATCCACAACCTGATTAAAAATGGGGACTACGAGACATTCAAGCATGTCCTGGCCGTCCTGCAAGAAATAGCGCCAGAACAAACCCGCTGACCGGCTTCGTCACTATCTGGCCGGGTCAGATGATCTGTATGTCCTGGCGCTGGCCGGCCAGTCGAGCCAGTGCCGCGCGGTAAATCTCCAATATGGGCATATTGAACAAGACGAACCGCACCAGCCTGATGGTTGTGTTCTGCTGCAAAAAATCGCACACGGTTTGAAGCGCAATCGGCGCGGCCTCCTCCACCGGGTAACCATAAGCCCCGGTGCTGATAGATGGGAACGCGATCGTTTCCAGATGGTGCTGCACGGCCAGTTCCAGGCTGCGCCGGTATGCGCTCGCCAGCAGCCGGGGAACGTCCTCATCGGCGCGGCGGTAAACTGGGCCGACGGCATGGATGACATAACGGGCTTTCAGGTTATAACCCGCCGTGATTTTAGCGTCGCCGGTCTGACAGCCGCCCAGGGTGCGGGTTTCTTGCAGCAAACGCGGCCCAGCGGCGCGGTGAATCGCGCCATCTACCCCTCCCCCGCCCAGCAGCGACGAATTGGCCGCGTTGACGATAGCATCGGTGGCCTGCTGCGTGATGTCGCCGAGCGACAGTTCCAGTACGGCATTATTGATGCGAGCAAGAATCGGGTGGTCAGCGTTCATCTTTTTTATTTCCTTCCTCAAACGCCATCCCACGCGTTGATGGGCGGGTTGGTCAATTTTCCCGTGTTTCGGCTTTACGCGCAAACGATACAGCCCACGAAGGGCTATCGCCCGAAGATACTTCGTCTCAATAAGCGGGCTTTCGCCTTCTGACCCCTCCCCCAAACCCCCTCCCCGAATTCGGAGAGGCGGCTTAATACGACTCTTACTCCCCCTTTCTCCATGTACGGCGACCGGAGGAAGTTCCTTCAGGGAGGAAAGGGGGCCAGGGGTTAGTGTGACGCAAAATTACAGTTCGATGCGATAGCCCTGGCACTTACAGAAGAATCCCTTGCCTTACGGTGGCAAATCCGGCAAACTTGGCAGCCGCGCCGACGATGCGCGCAGCCGCGATTACTACAGGAGGCAGCTTTGGAATCGCTCACCCCCGCTCATGTCCAGACGGCGCTGGACGCCTGGAATCTGGGCATCCAGATTCGCTTTTACGAAAACACAACCGCCACCTCGCAGCAGGCGGCCGATAATATCGGCTGCGAGCTGGGCCAGATTGTTAAAAGTATCACTTTTCTGGTAGACGGCCAGCCTATCGTCGTCCTGACCAGCGGCGACCAGCGCGTGGACGATAAAAAACTGGCTGCCATGCACAACGTCGGGCGCAAAAAGGTCAAAGCCGCCTCGCCGGAGCAGTGTGTCGCCATCTTCGGTTATCCGCCCGGCAGCGTGCCGCCCCTGGCCTACCGGACGCCGGGCATACTGACTTATATTGACGATTCGCTGCGGCGCTACCGGCAGCTTTACGCCGCCGGCGGCGCGCACAACGCTATCTTCCCCATCACGCTCGACCAGCTTGTGCAGATCACTGGCGGGCAGATTGCCGATGTGGTGCGGCGCGAGACGCCAGATCAGGCTGAATAAAGCCAGCGCCGACAGCCCTTTCAACAAAAAGGGCAGGTTTTTGATGACCCGCCCCACCAAGCAGCACTTATCCCAGTTCCCCGGTTTTAGCATCTCTCCGTAACCCTGCCGAACAAGGGGCTTACGCCCCTTGTTCTACGTCAGATCAATCGGTTTACGGACAGGTTCTTATCCGCCGCAGTTCCCGGACAAATTGAGGAAACCGCCGTTCACCCAGCCGGTCGCGCCCGCCGCATTGATGCGGAACCAGATGCCCTGGCGCGCCGTGGCGTCGAAGGTTTCGTTGAAGCCCAGCAGAGCGATGATCGGGCTGCCGGTGTTCGACTCTTTACGCAGGCGCAGGCTGCCCACCGTCGTCGTCACGCGGCAGCCGGCCAGCTCCTGCACCGGCGCGGAAACGGACACGTCCGCCACCACCGGCGACGGCGCGGCCACCAGCACCACCGTCCCGGAACTGAAGATCACGCCGCAGGTGTAACCGCCCTGGAAGCTGGTCGCCAGCCACTGCGGCACGCGCGGCGCGGTCGAAGCATCCAGGAAGATCATACCGCTGTTGCCCAGCAGGCAGACCGTCACGCCCTGCTGGAACGGCACGACCGGAATGCCGTCGCGCGTCAGGCCGAACACGTCTACCGCCTGGATAACGCCCAGGCCGAACACGGCGGCGTTGCCGACTTCCGCCGGGTCTTCGACGTAAACCGTATTTTCCGCAATCACCCGGCAGAAGACGCTGCCGCGCGGCACGGTATCCGCCGGGACGGACGCGCGCACGATGGTATTGGTCGTACCGCCGATGTCGGCGCACAGCGGCACGGGCGGCGGCAGCGGGAAGCCCGCAGCGGTCGGCACGGCCTGCGGCCCGGATGGCGGCGCGCCGTCGTT
>JAPKMO010000191.1 GCA_026645945.1 Anaerolineae bacterium | reverse complement strand
TTCATGCCCGGCAGCCCCAGGCCGTCGCGCAGTTCGATCACCCCTGGTGTAATCAGCCCCAGGTCTTCAGCGATGATCGGCAGCCTGTCGCCCAGTGCCTTCTGCACCACGTTGAAAAACTCGAAGCCCGGCCCCGGAACCCAGCGCCCCTTGACGGCGGTCGGCTCGCTGGCCGGGATTTCCCAGTAGGCCTCAAAACCCCGGAAGTGGTCAATCCGCACGATGTCCACCACCGCCAGGGCTGCTTTGATGCGTTCGATCCACCAGCGGTAGCCGTCCTCGGCCAGCCGGTCCCACTGGTAGAGCGGGTTGCCCCAACGCTGGCCGGTAGGGCTGAAATAATCCGGCGGCACGCCGGCGATAAAAGTGGGCTGGCCGGTTTCGTCCAGGGTGAAGAAGTCGCGGTTGGCCCACACGTCGGCGCTGTCGTGGGCGACAAAAATCGGGATGTCGCCCACCAGCCGGAGGCCCTTCGCGTTGACATAGGTTTTAAGCGCCGCCCACTGGCGGAAAAAGACCCACTGCCGGAAACACTGTTCTTCGATCTCGCGGCTCAGGCGTTTGCGCGCCGACTCCAGCGCCTCCGGCTGGCGCAGCGCCTCGCCCTGCGGCCACTCCACCCAGGGACGCCCGCCATACGAATTTTTAAGCGCGGTGAACAGCGCAAAATCATCCAACCAGTAGGCGTTCTCCGCGCGCCAGCTTTCGTAATCCTGCCGCTGGCTTTGACCGGGGACGATGGCCTCAAAACGCCGGTAGGCCAGGCCCAGCAGGCGGTCGTGGTAGGCGATCACCGCGCCAAAGTCCACCAGGAAGGGTGAAAACGCCGGCACGTCGGCCAAGTCATCCGGCGTCAGCCAGCCGTCCTCCACCAGCCGGTCGAGGCTGATGAGCAGCGGATTGCCGGCAAAGGCCGATAGACACTGGTAAGGCGAGTCGCCGTAGCTGGTCGGGCCGAGCGGCAAAATTTGCCAGACGGACTGCCCGGCAGATTCCAGCCAGTCGGCAAAACGGTATGCCCATTCGCCCAGGTCGCCGATGCCATAGCGCCCCGGCAGCGAGGTCGGGTGTAAAAGAATGCCGCTCGAACGCGGGAAAATCGGGTTATCAGCAGCCATCGTCCCATCCATCATTGGTGTGCGTTTCCGGTTTATGGTGTTATTTTACCAGAATCGCCCCATCGCTGCCGGGGTGGAAACAAAATCAGGTCAGCGCCAGCGTTTCGATAGGCGTTTCGCGCAGGATGCCGCGCGCGGGCAGCCAGGCGGCCAGCGCAGCCATCACCGGCGCGGCGATCAAGCCCACGAAACCGGTCGCCAGCGCAGCTTGCGCCGATGCCAGCGCAATCGGCAGCAGATCAGCGTTAAGGCCAATGCTGTTCAGACCATAGGTCAGCACGATAACCAGCACCGCTCCCAGCCCCGCCGCCAGGCCAACCACCCCGCCGACCGCACCCATGAAAACCGCCTCGCCAATGATGATGCGGCGCATCTGCGCGCGGGTAGCGCCCACCGCTCGCAGCAGGCCGATCTCGCGCCGGCGTTCGTCCACACTCATCAGCATGGTGTTGACCACGCCAAAGGCCGCCGCAAAACTCGCCAGCACCAGCATGGCGTTGAACGCCACATTGATGATTTCCCCCGAATCATCCAGAGCGACGGAAAAATCGGAAACCCAGGTCAGCCGTATTTCGGGGAAGTCGCCGCTCAGGGCCTGGATGCGGGCCGCCAGTTCGGCGGGGTCGGTATCAAGGTGCGGCAGAATCAGCACCAGCGACGGGTTCATATCCGTGAGCTGGTCGTGCGCCGTATCGCTGATGATGGTCGCGCCCGCGACCGACGTGCCGAGGCCGGCAATCGTACAGTCCAGCGGCCCGCTGCGCCCGGTGATGGTGAGCGTATCGCCGAGGCCAACGTTGTTGCGGGCGGCCACCGCCGGCGAAACCAGCGCCCCGCAGCCCGCTTCCATCACCGGCAGCGCGCTGTTCCAGCCGCCTTCCGAGAACGTGAACATGGCGTCGCCCATGCCGCGCAGCAGCGCCGGGTCAATCATGTACGAAAAGTATCCGCTGCCGAAAAATGATAGTTCCGGCACGACGACGAAATAATTCAGGGTGTAGTTCGCGCTGCCTTCGACCACTTTCACAAGCGCCTGGAGTTCGTCGTCGGCCAGCATGATGCTGTCCAGGCGGCGCGCGATGATTTCGCCCCAGCCGCCGGCGATGTCAATACGCGATACGAAAAAAGCGTCGCGCTGCCCGGCGGCTTTCAGGGTTGCGCCGACGCTGTGATTAAGGAAAAAGTCCATAAAGCCGTTCAGCGCGATGATGACCAGCAGGACGAAAGCCAGCGTCAGCACCGTGAGCATGACCCGCCCGCGCGCCCGGCGCAGATTGTCGGTCATCAGGCGGCCTGTTGTGCCGGGCAGCAGCCGCCGTCCCAGGCGCGCTGCCAGGCCGATCACCCCCGGCAGCAGCAGCATAATACCGACCAGCCACAGCAGAACAAACAGCGCCGTCAGCGGGGTGTCCAGCGGGTACGTCACCCATTCGCCCGGCGGCATCAGGACGACGTAGGCCAGCAGCCCGGCCAACAGCGCCGCCCCCAGCGCCGTTTGCCCGCGCCGCGCCGGTTCAAGCCCGGCAGATTCCGGCTCGCGCAGGGCATCCAGCGGGGCCGCGCGCGCGGCCCGGCGCGCCGGCAGCAGCACCGACAGCAGCGTAATCAGCGGCCCCATCACCGCCGCGAAAAGGACCACCGGCAGCGCCGGCGTGGCAGCGCCAAAGGCCACCATTTGCCCGGCGAACGGTTTGATGAAAGCGATCAACAACGGCCCCAAAACCAGGCTGAAGATCACACCCAGCGCCGCGCCAACCACGCCCAGCAGCAGCGCCTCTGCCAGAATCACGCGCATGGTCTGGCCGCGCGTCATACCGAGCGCCCGTAAACCACCGATCTGCTGGCGGCGGCGGGTGATGGTCATGCCGAAGGTGTTGAAGATGAGGAAGCCGGCTGCCAGCATCACCACCAGACCGATGAACAGCATGGCCGGGTCGAGCATGGCGATCATGCCTTCCATCAGGACGCGCAGTTCGTCTGACCGCAAAATGCCCTCGCGCACCGATTCGGCGATCATGCTGCCGGAGATGGTCACGGCCACGCCCAGCATCACCGCCGCGACACTTAACAGCGAACGCACCCGGTTGGCGAACAGGTAACGCCAGGCCAGCCCGTAAATGGATGACA
This sequence comes from Anaerolineae bacterium, assembly GCA_026645945.1. Classification (GTDB taxonomy): domain Bacteria; phylum Chloroflexota; class Anaerolineae; order Aggregatilineales; family Phototrophicaceae; genus CFX2. The sequence continues at coordinate 2,093 of JAPKMO010000191.1, read as the reverse complement.
TCGGCGCACCCCCTCCCTACAACCCGACTTCGGTCATCACGGCGGCGACCGTCTGGGTGCGGGTTTTGCCGCCGGTGTCGTCCAGGCTGACCATATTCACCGTCTGGCCGTCTTTGAGGAAAACCACCCGGTCGGCGCTGGCGGCGGCACGGTGGTCGTGCGTCACCATCACCATCGTCTGTCCCTGCTCGCGGCTGGCGCGGCGCAGCAGGTCGAGAACCGCCTGCCCGGACTGGCTGTCCAGGTTGCCGGTGGGTTCATCCGCCAGGACGATTTTAGGCCGCGCCACCAGCGCCCGCGCAATCGCCACCCGCTGCTGCTGTCCGCCGGAAAGCTGGTGCGGTTTGTGATCTTTGCGGTCGGCCAGCCCGACCTGTTCCAGCAGACTCATGACGTGCGCCGAGTCCGGGCGCTGGCCGTCAATCGTCAGCGGCAGCGCCACGTTTTCGGCAGCCGTCAGCGTCGGCAGCAGATTGAAGAACTGGAAGATGAAGCCGATCTGGCGGCGGCGCGTGATGGTCAGTTCGTCGTCGGACATCTGCGCGTAAGACCGGCCATCCAGCAGCACATCGCCGCCGCTGGCGCTGTCCAGGCCGCCCAGCAAATGCAGCAGCGTGGACTTGCCCGACCCCGACGGCCCCATGATCGCCACAAATTCGCCCTGGGCGGCGGTAAAATCCACGCCGCGCAGGGCTTCGACCGTCACATCGCCCAGGTGATACTGCTTCCGCAGGCTGCGCGTTTCGACGACTGCTGGCATAACTCCCCCTTTGAAAAACGGTCTGTAATATAGTGATTACAGTATAGCAGCAATCGGGGTCATTTTCCGTTGATGGCAGCGAGGTGCAGCCCGCTTATGTTTCGTCTGCCAGTAATGCCTGCATGGCCGCCACGCCCCCCGCCGGGCCGGGCAGTTCCGCTGCCCACAGCGTCGGCACATGCAGTCCGATCCTGCCCTTATTCTACCCCAACATCTGGCGCGCTTTCGCGCCGGCTTCGCCCCGGCTGACCGTTACCTCCGCGCCGTCGCTCAGGCGTTTGAGTTTGACCACGCCCGCCGCGATTTCCTCCGGCCCCAGGACGGCCACCAGCGGGATACGTTTTTTGTCGGCGTAGTTAAACTGCTTGCCCAGATTTTTGTCCTGCAAGTACAGTTCGGTCTGGATGCCCGCCGCGCGCAGTTCCGCCGCCAGCCGGGTCGAGTCGCGGCGCGTGTCGTCGTTGAACACGGCCACCAAAACCTGCACAACTGTGCCGCCGATGCCGTTGGGGTACAGGCCGAGGATGTCCATCAGGTCAATGATGCGCTCGATGCCCAGCGATGTGCCGGTGGTCGGCAGGCTTTCCCGGCGGAACAGGCCGATCAGGTCGTCGTAGCGCCCGCCGCCGGTGACACTGCCCAGGTTTGGCTCGGTGATGACCGTCTCGAAGATCGGGCCGGTGTAATAACCCAGGCCGCGCACCATCGTCAGGTCGAACTCGTAAAAAACCGGCGAAATGCCCGCGTCGTCCAGGTGGCCGGCCAGTTCGCGCAGCTCGCGCAGGCCCTCCTGCGCCGCCGGGATGCTTCCGATCATCTCGTCCAGGTAATCCAGGCTTTCCAGCCCTGGCTGCCGCGCCTGAATCAGCTCCATCATACGGGCGACAGCTTCTTGGCCGATGCCGCGCTCCAGCAGTTCGCTTCGCACGCCGTCCGCGCCGATTTTGTCGAACTTGTCCACGCTGCGGTACAGGTCGCCAAGCTGTTCGTCCGGTACGCCGGCATAAATGCCGATGGCCGTCAGCAGTTTGCGGTTGTTGATTTTGACGCTGAACTGCGAAAAACCCAGCCGCCGCAGCGCCGTAACCACCACGCCCAGGATTTCAGCGTCGGCGTCCATGCCTGCCACGCCCACGATGTCGGCGTCGCACTGGTAAAACTCGCGGTAGCGCCCGCGCTGGGGACGCTCCGCCCGCCACACCGGCGACAGTTGGTAACGTTTAAACGGCAGGCTGAGGTCGTTTTCGTACTGCGCGATCACCCGCGCCAGCGGCACGGTCAGGTCGTAACGCAGGGCGACTTCTTCCTTGCCGCCGGGGTGTTGGGCATGGTA
>JAPKMO010000190.1 GCA_026645945.1 Anaerolineae bacterium | reverse complement strand
CGCCGCGTCCCCATGCTCTCCGCTGGACTCGCACTTTTTGACTGATGACTGGCGACCGGCGGCTGTTGACTTCCTCTGCGCCTTTGCTCCATTGCGCCTTTGCGTTGAGTTTTTTGTTTTTTGGTCATTTTCGCCGTTCCCGCAGCGCCGAGAAGATCACGAATAACAACATGCCGATCAACACCGCCGCGCCCCCGGCCAGCGGCGCGATGTTCGGGTAGGTGCGGTCGGCGACGATGATGGAGTCCAGCAAAAACGGCTCGTCCACCACCGGCGTGATGCGGAAGGTGTGCCGCGTTGGGGTGAGCGCGCTGCACAGGATCGTTTCATGCCAGTCGCCTTCGCCAAAAGGCCGCGTGCAGTGGCCGCCGATGGCCGCGTTCTGGCCGTCTATTTCCACGTTCAGCACCTCGCCGGCGCCGCGCCAGCGTAAAATCACCAGCGTGCCTTGCGCCGTAAAACGCGCTTCCCGCGTTTCCAGCGCCGTGCCGAACTGCGCGTTCGGCGCGGCCAGCAGCCTGCCATCGGCCTGCACGCGCCAGCTTTCGCCCTGGTGAACGCCCGGATACAGCACCGGCGTTTCGGTCGTGATGTGCTGCTTCATACTCTCGTAGACCGGCAGCGGCGTGAAGTCCGGCTCGGCCATGCGGAAGTAATAGTGCGCCTGGTTTTTGCGGCTGTCGTCCTCATGTTTAAAAAACCAGTAAAAAATGACGCCCACCCAGGGCCATTCCTCCTGGGCGCGCCGGTAGGCCAGCGGCATATACCGCGCCGCCTGTTCCTCGGTCACGATGCCGAAGTTGCCGTACTGCACCTGCACGATGTTTGGGTCTTCCGGTTGGGCGTTCCAGGCGGCTTCGCTCAACCAGATCGGTTTGTGCGCGTCACCGTTGGCGGCCATGATGTCGCGGATGTACAGGTGGCGCGCGTAGGTCAGCGTCATCGAGCGCAGGCGGCGGTCGGTCGGCCCGCTGTAGAAGCCATAACCCTGGGCCGACATCACATCAAAACATGCGCCCGCCCCGGCATCGTACATACGCTGCAAGAAGATGAAATCGTTCAGGTTTTCCGCCGCCAGCGAGACCGTTGGTGACAGCGGCCCGCTGACGACCACGATTTCCGGGTCAACCGTTTTGAGCGCGTTATACGTTCGGCACAGCAGGTCGGTATAGGCTTCAGGATTAACGGGCTGGCTGCCCCATTCGGGGTAGATGTTGGGTTCGTTCCAGATTTGGTAGTACCGCAGGCGGCCTTTGTACCGTTCGGCCACTGCGACGGCGTAATTCACGAAATCCTGCAAATCATCGGGCGGCGCGGACGAGCCAATGTCCGGGTTGTGGACGTGCGTCCAGGCCGGGGGATTATCCAGCCGCGCCAGGATGTTCAGGCCGTAGTTTTCGGCCAGCGCCACGATGTTGTCGTATTTGTCCCACGCGCTGATGATGCCGACCGCGTCCACATTGCGGCGGTCTTCAAAATCGCCGCGCCCGTGAATTTCGATGTCCTCCCAGGGGAACTGCTGGCGAATCCACTTAAAGCCGGCCTCGGCGATCATCTGCACCTGGCGTTCGCGTTTGGCCGGCTCAACTTCGTTCTGTAAGAAGGTATTAATACCGTAGGGACTGGTATCCACATGCTGAATCGGCACGTCCGGCGCGGTGTCTGGCTGCGGGCGGGTGAAGTTGCCCAGGTATTCGACCAGGCCGCGAACCTGCGCCAGCACCGTTTCCTCACCGGTCAGCCACCAGAGCGTATTCCAGACCGGCCCCTGGCCGCGCCAGCCCAGCGTCAGCGCTGCCGCCAGCACGATCAAGCCGGCCAGCCTGCCGATGAGCCGCCGTCGTTTAAAAATAAAAAAGAGCGCGCGTTTGTTGGTCATGGGGGAAATTATAACAGGGCGAGAAGCGTTTCAGAAAGGTGGCCGAACGTCTGCCCCAGGGCTTACGCATGAAGATACTTCGTCTCGATAAGCGGGCTTTCGCCTTCTAACCCCTCCCCCAAACCCCCTCCCCTCAGGGGACATACGTCCCCATTCGGGTCGCCGAATTCGGAGAGGGGGCTTAATGTGGCCCTTACATCCCCTTTCTCCGCGCGCGGCGACCGGAGGAAGTCCCTTCAGGGAGGAAAAGGGGCCGGGGGGATAGGGGTTGATATGACGCAAAATTACAGTTTGATGCGTAAGCCCTGCGCGCCGCCGTCTTGCCCCTATGCTTAACGGCCAACAACGATTACAATAGCGGCACTTTTGCGCCCCCACAGGCCAAAAGCTGATCGCGCATAGCGGATCGCTATCCGACCGAAATAGAGGAATCTTCAATGGCAAAAAAGATCAAAGCAATCGTCACCCTGCAAATCCAGGCCGGCAAGGCTACCCCCGCGCCGCCCATCGGCCCGGCGCTGGCACAGCACGGCATCAACCTGATGGCCTTCTGCAAAGAGTACAATGCCCGCACCACTAACCGCATGGGCGAGGTCATCCCGGCGGAAATCACCGTGTTCAGCGACGGCTCGTTTAAGTTTATCCTCAAAAGCCCGCCGACCGCTTTCCTGATTAAAAAAGCTGCCGGCATCGAAAAAGGCTCGTCCAATCCCAATACGCAGAAGATCGGCCGGCTGACGCGCAAGCAGGTGCGCGAAATCGCCGAAATCAAGCTGAAGGATACCAACGCGCTGGACATCGAAGGCGCGATGCGCCAGGTTGAAGGCACGGCCCAGCAGATGGGCGTGGAGATTGTGGATTAACCGGGCAAAACGACCTGTTTTATCCGGCAAAACATTCGTTCGTGGGAGGGCTTTACAGCCCGACAAAACCACAGGAGAGACACTCAATGACAAATCAAGGCAAACGTTACCTGGCCGCGCTCAAACTGTTTGACCGCGACAAAAACTATCCCCTGGCGGAAGCTGTCGCCCTGGCGAAGAAAATGGCGACGGCCAAGTTCGATGAAACCATCGAAATGCACTTCCGCCTGGGTATTGACCCGCGCCACAGCGACCAGCAGGTTCGCAGCACCGTACTGCTGCCGCACGGCCTGGGCAAAACGGTGCGCGTCCTGGTGTTCGCGGAAGGCGAGGAGGCGCGCGCTGCCGAAGCCGCCGGAGCAGACATCGTGGGCAGCGACCAGATTATCGAACGCATCCAGAAGGAAAGCTGGCTGGAGTTCGACGCCGCCCTGGCCGTCCCGGCCATGATGGGGCGCGTCGGGCGCATCGCGCGTATCCTGGGGCCGCGCGGCCTGATGCCGAACCCCAAAGCCGGCACGGTGGTGCAGCCGGATGATTTACCCCGCGCCATTAACGAACTGAAGGCCGGTCGCGTGGAGTTCCGCAACGACAAAACCGGCAACCTGCACGTGCCGGTCGGCAAGGCCAGCTTTGACGAGCAGCGTTTGCTGGAAAACGCCCAGGCCATCCTGGATGCCGTCCAGCGCCAGCGCCCGTCCTCGGTTAAAGGCACGTACATTCGCCGGGTTGTGCTGACTTCGACGATGGGGCCGGGCATCCGCCTGGACTTCAGCGCCGTATAACGACGCCATATTTCCGGGGCGAGTTTTCAGGCTCGCCCCTTTTATTTCTTATTTCCCCATGCCGCTTGTTTACGTTTCCGGCGATCCACTGCTCACCCAGATGCAAACGCTGGGTTTTGGGTTTAACGCCCGCGCCGCTGCCGAAGTCGGGGTGCTGGAAACCCGGCTGATAGACCGCTACCCGGCGGCCTTTTCCTCTTACCGCAAACAGTGCCATAACGGGCGCATCAAACCCGGCGCGATCTGGATGTGGCGCGAGTCGCGGCCTTTCCTGGCGTTTCTGGTCATCCGTGAGTCGGCGCAGGGGGCGGCGCGGCTGCGTTTTCTGGAAACCGCCATGATGACCCTCGCCCGCGATTACCGGCTGCACGGCCTGGAAAGCCTGGCGCTGGCGCCCCTGGGCAGCCGCGAGGAATGGCCGCTGCTTAAGCCGGTGGTGGATTACTGGCTGACGGACTGCCCGCTGCCGGTTGTCATCTACGAGCAGTACCTACCGGGCGTGGCCGGGGAAAACGAACGATGAGTGAAAATCTGGAATTCGCCGCCTGCCAGCCATCCCCTGTTCAGGAGAGCGGTTTTAACCCCAACGCCGCGATCCCCTATGGATGCGCTGTTGAACACATCCAACAGGCGATGACCGATTTTGTGAATTTTCTGGGTTTTATCAACCGACAGCTATTCACACAAAATATTCCCCGGCTCGAATCCCTGCTGATGCCGGCTAACTTCAGCAGTATCGTAGGCGAATTTGTGACCGCCGCCATTCCGAAATACTGCCCGACGCTGGTTAAAAACCAGTACCACAATGGGCATCCTGATCTCCTACCTACTGGAAAATTTCCCGATAATGCAATTCACCATTCACAGGAAGGCATCGAAATTAAGGCTTCGCGTTACCGCCAGAGGTGGCAGGGGCATAATCCCGAAACGGTCTGGCTGATGGTGTTTGTATTCGACAGTAACCGCCCGGCGGATGCCATGAAGAAGATCGCTCCAAAGCCGTTTCGTTTTGTCCTGGTGGCTGGTGCGCTGCTAACGCTGGAGGACTGGGCTTTTTCAGGGCGTTCGGTAGCCAGCCGCCGAACCATCACCGCCAGCGTTACGCAGTCCGGCTATCAGAAGATGGTGGCAAACTGGATTTACCGCGACCCGAATTCACCAGGGCAGGGGCAGCTGCTGTGACAGGTCGTTTTTCAGCTTCAGACCGGCCAACTGCGGGATAACTACCCGGCTCATTTCATAATAATTTGCGTGAAGTTCGATACCGATGGCACGAACATTGATGGCTTCTGCCGCTGCTATGGTTGATCCAGAACCCATAAAAGGATCGGCGACGATGCCCTGTCCCAGCGGTAAGGCAGCATAAACCAACTGCCGTAAAAAAGACTGCGGCTTGAGGCTGGGATGGTCGGCGATGGCGCGTTCGCGGCGGGGTGTTCGCTCACTCAGGATGACGTCGTTGAACGGTTTACCGTTGGGTAAACGCCGCAGGCCGCCCGTCTCGAATACGCGCAGGCAGTCGCTTACTTTCATACCGGGTGGGAGGGGTTTTCGCAGCAGCCCCCAGGGTTCGTAACAGCCGCGCGGCAAAGACGAAACATCAGGAAAGTCTTTTTCAGCATTTTTCGGACGGTCGCCGCCGCGCAGCGTTCGCACAACACGGATGATTTCGCCCCGGAACTCTAACCCGCCTTCGACCAGCGATGAAAAAACCGATTGAGACAGGTAAGCATTACTGGCAAGAAAAACGTGGCCGCCCGGACGCAAAACGCGCGTTATAAGCCTGGCCCATTCGACGAAAAATTGTTTCAGTGTTTCGATTTCTTTAGCAGTCAGGGCTGTAAAACGGGGCAGCGGCGCTCTCCGGTGTCCATCGAAGGCCGGCGGAATCCGCCAGATGCCGCCGCTGCCGTTTTCGCGTTTTTCCAACTGGTCATGGTGGTACTCTTTCACACCATAAGGCGGGTCGGTTACTACGGCATGGAGGCTGTTTTCGGGAATCCGGCTTAACCACGCGAAGCAGTCGGCATGGATAATGTGCGACTGTCCAATACGCTCCGAGCGGTAATCGGGTAATAAC
>JAPKMO010000018.1 GCA_026645945.1 Anaerolineae bacterium | reverse complement strand
GACGGCTGCTGTTCGGTCGGGTATGGGAGCTTCCGGCACAGGCGGGAAGCTCTTTTTGTTTTCAATTGTGCCATTATGCTATGATAGATAGGGTATTTATTTTGAGAAAGCTGACCGGCGCTACTACTCAAACCGGGAGTCGTCTTTATGAAAAGGTTCACTGCGCGCCTCGTTTTTGTTATGCTGGTGGCGACCGTTGTATCCGGTTTTGCGGCTCACGCTCAAGTTGCCAATTTGCTGACGAACCCAGGATTTGAGCAGCCGTTTGCTACCCTGAGCGGCACGCCGCCGCGGCAGGTCGCCCAGGGGTGGACGCCCTGGCATGTTGGCGGGGGGGCATCCGCGTCAGAAAATATCCAGCCGGAGTATTATCCGGCCTCGGACGTGACGAACGGCTTGGGCGTGCCGCGCATACGCAGCGGGAATAACGCGCAGCAGTACCACACGTTTTATGCCACGCACGATGGCGGCGTATATCAGCGCGTGACCGGCATCACGACGGGGACACAGCTCCGTTTCAGCGCGTATGTTTATGTCTGGTCGAGTTCATATGATGACGTAAATTTGAGCGAACTGCCGGGCGGCGTGGTGGTGCAGGTTGGCATTGACCCGACTGGGGGAACAAGCGGCGTCAGCCCGACGATCATCTGGTCGCAGCCGGTCATCCAGTATGATGCGTATAACGAGTACAGCGTGACCGCTACTGCAAGCGGCACGGCTGTCACCGTGTTTGTGCGTACCGTCGTGACCGAACCCGTTAAAAGCACGAATATTTACGTGGACGATGCATCGCTGACCGCTGTCGGCGCGCCGACGGCCACGCCGACTAACACGCTGCCGCCGCCGACGGCTACCAATACGCTGCCGCCGACCAGCACACCTCAGGCCGTGCCGACCGCGACCGTGGTTGTTCCGCCAACGGCTGCGCCGCTGCCAACCAGCGCGCCCATACCGACGGCGACGCAGGAGATCATCATCCCGACCGCCACGCCTATAACCCCTGTACCGACGGCGACCGTGCCGGTTGACAGCGCCTTTCCGGGAACGGTCATTCATACGGTGCGGTCTGGTGAGACGGTCGGCCAGCTGGCGACGTTATACGGCAGCTCGGTAGATGCGATCATTCAGGCTAATGGTCTGAGCCAGAGCGCCTTTATCCGGGTCGGGCAGGTGTTGGCCGTACCCGTGCGCGTTCCGAACCCCGTGCCGCCGCCTCCTACGGCCACGCCTGTTGTCATCAGCGTCCCATCAGAACCGATTCCGGGTGCGCCGGTGGTTAACGGCAGCATTGTATACATGGTGCAGCCGGGAGATACGCTGTTCCGCATCGCCCTGCGTTTCAGCACTACGGTTAGCGCCCTGGCGAGGCTGAACGGCATCGTCAACCCGAATCTGATTTTTGCCGGGCAGCCGCTTTTCGTGCCTGTGACCGTGTATCCGCTGCCGATTCCACCCCCCGCGCCGGCGACGTATATCGTTCAGCCAGGGGATACATTGTTCCGGGTGGCGCTGCGTTTCCGTGTTTCGATGGCGGCGCTGATTCAGGCCAACGGGATTCTTGACCCGAACCGCATCTTTGTGGGACAGGCGCTATTCATCCCATGAGCGCAAAGGAGCGTGTGCTGCGGAATGCCAGAACCGGGGCGGTGGTTCTGGAGCGTGTTCGGTTGTGCGATACTTTCTGGTCCCGCTTCCGGGGATTGCAGTTCGTGCGCCACCTCCCGGAGGGGGAAGGGCTGCTGTTCGTGACGAGCAGCGAAAGCCGCGCTAACACCACCATCCACATGTTTTTCATGTTCTTCAGCATCGGCGTGGTATGGTTAAATGCCTCCGGCGAGGTGGTGGATAAGTGTCTGGCGAAACCCTGGCGTCCGGCATACGCGCCGCAAAAGCCCGCGCAGTATTTCGTGGAGGCGCTTCCCGATGTGCTTGATCGCGTTCAGGTGGGGGATGTGCTGCGATTTGACGAGGTTGTGGCATGATTCGCCGCTTGGCCGCCGTGATCGTTCTGGTAGGATTTTTCTGCTTTCCGCTCGCTGCCCAGGACGTGCAGCCAGGGCTGACCATTCATGTCGTCCAGCGGGGAGAAAACCTGTTCCGCATCGCCCTGCGCTACGGTATGACGACCGATGAGCTGGCGCAGTTAAACGGCATTACCAACCCCGGCAGCATTCTGGTCGGCCAGCGTTTGCTTGTGCCGGCGAACGGCACAGCGGTTGCAGATCTGCCGCAGATTCATGTTGTTCAGCCCGGCGAGACGCTGCGTAGTATCGCCGAACTGTATGGCGTATCGGCTGAGGAACTGGCGGCGCGCAACCAGATTCCAGACCTGAATGCCGTTTATGTCGGCCAGGTGTTGAGCGTGACCGCTCCGGCGGCGGGAGCGCCCACCCAAGTAGATACGGCCGCATCGGCGGAAATCCCTAGCGAGAATCCGGGGCAAACGGTTATCCACACCGTTCAACCGGGCGAAACGCTGTTTCGTATTGCTACCCGGTATCACTTGAGTGTCAATGACCTGGCGCGCGCGAACAGCATCAGCGACCCAACGCTGATTTATGCCGGTCAGCAGCTTGTGATTACTGGCTTCGAGCCGCCGCAGGCCGCTCCTGATCTGCCGCCGGTCGTGACCGGATTGGAAATCAGTCCGCTGGTGCTGGTAGAAGGGCAGGCGGGGCGCATTCGGCTGACGACGGCGCAGCCGGTGCAGATCAGCGGTTCGTTTTTGGATCGCGCGGTTGTCGCGGCGTCCGACCCAAACGGCCTGACTCATACATTTTTCATTGCCGTGCCGGTTTTTACGCCGGCGGGTGTGTACCCGCTGGCGCTGCTGCTGACCGATGCCGCCGGCCAGCCAACATCGCTGACCGTGAATATTCAGGTGTTGGCGGGCAATTATGGCAGCGAGTATATCAACCTGCTGGCCGACCGAGGCGGGCTGCTCGACCCTTCGGTAGAGGCCGCTGAACAGCAGTTGATCGAGAGCATAATGGGTGGTTTTACGGCGGCCCGTTATCTGGATGGGCCGATGGGGCTGCCGGCGGCGGCGGCCATGACTTCGCCTTTTGGCCGCAAACGCTCGTACAACGGCGGCCCGTTTGATCGCTTTCACAGCGGGACGGACTTCGCCGGCGTGCCGGGTACGCCGGTGCTGGCGTCGTCGTCCGGCGTTGTGGTGCTGGCCGACCGTCTGAACGTGCGCGGCAACGCGACCATTATAGATCATGGCTGGGGCATATTCACCGGCTACTGGCATCAAACCGATATTTACGTCCGGGTGGGGGACTATGTGACAACCGGACAGGTGATCGGCACTATCGGGGCGACCGGACGGGTGACAGGCGCGCATCTTCACTGGGAACTGTGGGTGAACGGCGTGCCGGTTGACCCGATGCAGTGGGTTCGCCAATCGTTCTTCTAAGGTTACAGCATGGCAAAAAAGGAAGTCATACAGTTCTTTACCGAACTCGGCGGCAGGCCGCTAGTGGACGACATCAAAGCCTTTGATAGGGTGGTCGGCCACTACAACCGGCGGTATGGCGCGAAAAGGCGGGGTAACTTACCCTGGCGCGGGCCGGGGAATGTTGAACGTGTCGTATCCTACGAACGTGGGCTGCGCCTGCGCTGCCAGCGGGGGTGGGTTGAACTGCGGTGGATAGCTGCCGATTGTTTGCGCGTGCGCTGGCTGCCGACCGGCGAGGGCGAGTTTTTCGAGCCGTTTTCATATGCGATCAACAAAGTAGACTGGCCGCTGGTGGCGGTGGAAATGTCCCGGCACGATGATACGCTGGTTATGCAAACGGCGGAGCTGGTCGTCCGGGTATCTGCGCGTCCGTTCCGGTTGAGCCTGGAAACCCTGGATGGTCGGGTGATTTGTGCGGATGCTGATGGAATGCGGGCGCGCGAGGATGGCAGCGTTCGGTTAAGCCTGGAGATGCAGCCGGATGAAGCCAGCTACGGCCTGGGCGAACGTGCCAGCGCATTGCAGCTTCGAGGCAGCCGTTTTAGGTTATGGAATACCGACCCGCCGCTGTATCAGCGGGGATCGGACCCGCTTTATTACAGCATTCCGTTTTACCTGGGCGTTCACGGCAGTGCCGTATACGGCGTCTTTTGGGATAATACATATCGGGGAACTGCCGACCTGGGGGCGCAGCAGGCCGACAACCTGGTTTTTGAGGCCGAGGGCGGTGAACTTCGTTATTACCTGTTTGCCGGGGTGGACGTTAAACGGGTTTTGAGCCGGTATACCGAGCTAACCGGGCGTATTAACCTGCCGCCGCTGTGGAGCCTGGGTTATCATCAATGCCGCTTCAGCTATTATCCGCAGGACATGGTTTTGAAGATTGCGGACGAATTCCGCAGCCGGGGCATACCCTGCGATGTGATTCATCTCGACATCCACTATATGGATGGTTTCCGGGTATTTTCCTGGGATAAACAGCGTTTTCCCCAGTTTGAGCAGATGTTAAACCGCCTGCATGGGCAGGGTTTTAAAGTTGTCGCCATTACCGACCCTGGCATCAAGATTGACGAGACATATCGCGCTTATCGCAGCGGCGTCCAGCGCAACATCTTTTTAAAATATCCCGACGGAAAGCTGTTTGCCGGGGCGGTCTGGCCGGGTATGTGCCACTTCCCGGATTTTACCGACCCGGCGGCCCGCGCCTGGTGGGTCGAACAGATGGGGGTGCTGCTTCAGGCCGGCGTGGATGGTATCTGGAACGATATGTGCGAGCCGGCGGTTTTTACCCTTGATGGTGCTTCGACCCTGCCGGATTACGTGCGGCATCATCGAGATGGATTGGGCGGAAACCATCTCGAAAACCATAACGTTTATGGTATGTTGATGGGGCGCGCCTCAATGGAAGCTCTGCAGAAACACCGCCCGAATAAACGCCCGTTTAACATCATTCGCGCTGGTTTTTCCGGGGCGCAGCGGTACGCCAGCTCGTGGACGGGGGATAATGTCTCCGACTGGGACAACCTGCGGCTGAGTATCAGCATGGTTTTAAACATGGGTTTATCCGGCGCACCCTTCACCGGCCCGGATGTGGGGGGATTTCAAAAAGACAGCAGCGGCGAACTTTTTACGCGCTGGCTGCAAGCGGCCTGTTTGCTGCCATTTTGCCGTTCGCACACCTCCATCGGCTCGGCGGCGCAGGAACCCTGGGCTTTTGGACAGCCGTATGAAGTCATTAACCGGCTGACGATTATGCTGCGCTACCGGCTGCTGCCGTATCTGTATTCGGTTTTTGCCCAGGCGAAGGAATATGGGTGGCCGATTGTGCGGCCTCTGTTCATGGCCGAACCCGACAACCCAGATATTCGCGCGATTGACGATTGTTATATGGTCGGGGACGCGCTGCTGGTCGCGCCGGTGTTGCAGGCCGGCGCGGTTAGACGCCCGGTTTATCTGCCCGCCGGCCAGTGGTACGACTTCTGGACGAATGAACTGCTGGAAGGCGGGCGCGTGGTAGATGTTCCCGCGCCGCTGGAGCGGCTTCCGCTGTTTGTCAGGGCGGGGGCGGTGATTCCGTTGTGGCCGGAAATGCAGTATGTGAACCCCGACGCGGTTGAGGCGCTGACTTATCGTGTTTATCCGGGTGTTTATGAAAGCGTCCTCTACGAAGATGAGGGCGAGGGGATGGACTATGAGGATGGCGCGTACCGGTGGGTGTACATCACCTGCGAGTGGGATGAAAGCAAGCTGATTATCAACCGCCGCGTGGCGGGCCGCTACGAGCCGACTTATAAGATGCTGCGGCTGGAAGTGGTGGGGTTTGACGAAGAGCCGATGCAGGTGCGGGTAGATCGCCAGAGCGCCCCGCTGTGGTATTACGACGATGATCTGTTGGAAGTGACGATTGATACGTTTCAAAGACTGGAGATCATCCGCAGGCCGCTGCCGACCGACCGGACGATCCTGCATCGGCCCTGGTGAGGATGGGCCGGCCAGTGGAATAATCGGGTGGGGAGGGGTAAAACCCTCCCTTTTTTTGGCCGGTTATTTGTAGGCGGCGTCGAGCGCCTCGAAGTTGGTAAACAGGAAATGATCGTGATAGTAGTGAATCCACAGGAACGAAAGAATAGCTGTGTAATAGGCCACGTCGAAGCGCCAGAGTTCAACCGCCTTTAAATAGGCTTCCGTCGTCGTGAAGGTGGTGGGGTCAATGATGGCGGGATTGATGTAACCGGCCAGGAAGCGCATAACGATGAAAACGACGACCGAACCAAAGAGCATTAGGACGCTGAGCGCAAACAACCCACGCGAGTCCTTGCCTTTGCTAAAACGGGCGACCAGCGGCGCGCTCTGATCGAGATTGCCGTACTGCTGCTTGATTTTGATGATGTAAAACGTAATCGCCAGATATTGGAACGAGTGCCACATATTGGCGCCCTGGAAGGCCGTATCCAGGTTTTCAAAAGCCGCCAGCGGGAAAAAGACGGCTACCGTCAGGCTGATGAAGATCGTCTTCGGCCAGTTGATGACGCCGGCGCGATATTCCTGGATGCTTTTGACAACGAAGGCCGTCAATGACACAAAAAAGACGCCGGCTGCTGCGACGAACAGCCAGGGATGCTGGAAAGCGTCCGGGATAACCCTGGTCAGGTCGTTCGTGCCAACGGCAAAAGTTCCCTGGCTAATTTTGAAAGCCGCCATCGGAAACAGGCAGGTCAGCACGACGGCATAGTCAATCATGCGCGCGCGCAGGCTGACAGTGCTGTTTTTGCGAATGATGACATGCTCTTTGTGGTTGTACAGCTCGACGATGTACGTCACCTGATGCAAAACGTGCAGCATGGCCCAGAAGAAAAAGATGGTGAGCAGCAGAGTCAGGTTGAGGAAAGCCAGCGACACGACGATGATGGGGATGATGATGGATGAACGGACGAGCATCGGGTAACGCTGGCGGAACTCGCCGTCGAAGCTGGTTCGCAGCAGGGTAGACATCATGTGCGGCCCGCCGACCGCGACGGCGACGAAACCGTTAATGATGTTACGGCTTACGTCCGGGTCAAGTTGAAGGACATCCTTGCCAAAAAGATAAAACAGATAGGGTAGCGGGACCCCCAGAACACTAACAATGATAAACATCAAATCCCATCGCCGGTTCCGCAGCCACATGCTGGATTTATCCTGGGCAAGCACAGGGGCAGCGGACACAGAAAGACTTGCGCTGGTTGCACTCATAAGTAGACCTCCCTCCTTACATCCACCTTTGATAAGCCAACGTTATTATTTAGCCTAGCTAAATATTCTACCAGAGATTTTGCTAATTGCCACAAGTTTTAATCTCGCGGCACGAGATGGTGTTTGCGGCAGCGCGCTTCGTAGGTTTCGTGCGCGCCGACCAGGATGATGGGGTCGTTATAGTGGGCGGGTTTACCGTTGACGAGCCGCTGAGTGCGGCAGGCTTCTTCTCCGCAGACGACGCAAATGGCGTGAAGTTTGGTCACTTCCTCAGCGATACTCATCAAACGCGGCATCGGGCCAAACGGCTCGGCGCGAAAGTCCATATCCAGC
This sequence comes from Anaerolineae bacterium, assembly GCA_026645945.1. GTDB lineage: Bacteria > Chloroflexota > Anaerolineae > Aggregatilineales > Phototrophicaceae > CFX2. The sequence continues at coordinate 43,961 of JAPKMO010000018.1, read as the reverse complement.
CCGGCTGCGATCACACGGATATCACGGTTAGCAAGTTCTTCGATAACTTCCACAATGCCGGGGTCGAAAAACTGCACTTCGTCAATGGCGACGACCGTTGTCTCTGGCGAGAGTTGTTCGAGAATCTGCCCGGAATGGCCGATTAATTCGGCTTCGATATTCTGGCCGTTATGGCTGGTGACGTGCTGAATGCTGTAGCGGGTATCCAGATCAGGTTTAAAGACCTGTACGGCCTGTTTGGCGATAACTGCTCGACGGGCGCGGCGAATCAGCTCCTCGGTTTTGCCGCAGAACATACTACCGCAGATCACTTCGATACGTCCGGTATGATGAAGCACCTCTCCCCCTTTCGGAAACAAGAAAGGCAGACACGTTTTATCCATGCCTGCCTTTTGAGCGGTTAAATGTGATAATGGTTATTCGGATTTCGGCAGCTCGTAGCCACGTGTGCGAAGGGCTTTTTTGATGTCGGCCAGCACCTTACGGCCAACCCCCGGAATTTCCAGAATGGCGTTATCACCGCCTTCCTGAAGTTTGTTGATGAAATCGCCGACGACCTGGACGCCGTGTTCGTTGAGCAGATCAAGCTGGCGTTTGGGAACGCCGATCTCGGCCAGCGGCACGTCGGGGGAAGTGAGGGCAGCGGCGCGTGCTTCGGCCTCGGCGCGCAGATTATCGCGGAACTGAAGCCGCTTCAGGAAGCGATCAACCTGGCCTTCGGTGTCCACGATGCGCTGCTCGCCGGTGAAAAACGGGTGGCAGGCCGAACAGATGTCGGTACGGATTTCCGGGACGGTGGCCCCGGTCGTCCAGGTATTCCCGCAGGCGCAGACAACCCGCGCTTCAGGATACCAGTTTGGATGGATGCCTTGTTTCATGGTTCAGTCCTTTGATAAGCGCGTCACGGCCCCTGATGGGGTAGCGTAACGCTGGCATGGTTTGATGTTCAGGCGGATTAAGCCTGCTGAGATTCAGATACTGCGGCAGGATAAACGCTTACCCGTTTTTGTCCGTCGCGGCCTCGCATCCGTTCAAAGACGACAACGCCAGAGATTTTGGCAAACAGTGTATGATCCTTACCCATGCCGACATTTTCGCCGGGATGAAAATGCGTTCCCCGCTGGCGCACGATGATATTGCCGGGAATCACATGCTCGCCGCCGAAACGTTTGACGCCCAACCGCTGCGCGTTGCTATCGCGCCCGTTGCGGCTTGAGCCGCCGCCTTTTTTGTGTGCCATGACAGCTTCTCCCGAAAAACTTACTTCACGGAAATATCGTCAATGCGTAAACGTGTGTAATACTGGCGATGCCCGGTTTTACGGCGATAGTTGGTGCGGTGGCGGTAGCGAAAGACGATGATCTTTGGCCCGCGAAACTGCTTGACAACCGTCGCTTTAACCAGCGCGCCTTCAACACGCGGCTGGCCGATGATGGTCTTTTCGCCGTCCCCGATCAACAGCACATCGTCAATTTCAATGCTCTGATTTTCATCATAGGGCAGCTTTTCAACATCAAGGGTCTTGCCGACTTCGGCGCGGTACTGGCGACCGCCGCTGCGAATGACTGCGTACATTGTTTCACCCCAATCTTCACTTGCAACCGCCGCCGGGCCAGTCGTGAGCCAGCCACGCTGCGGGGAAAATTGGCTGCAAAGAGGTCTGATTAAAAATGGTTTGGGTATTATAGTGACCGGTACAGCGGGCGTCAACGTCGAGTTTGGCCTGATGGCGATCTAAAAAATAAACATGCTGTCTCCAAAGGAAAAAAAGCGATAGTTTTCCTGTTTGGCGATCTCGTAAGCATGGAGGATGGTTTCGCGCCCGGCGAAGGCGCTTATCATCATCAGCAGGGTTGACCGGGGCAGGTGGAAATTGGTTATCATGGCGTCCACGACACGCCAGCGGTATCCCGGATAAATGAACAGCCGCGTATCCTGATCGCAAGCCATGACCGGACGCCAGGGGCATATGTCCGGCATTTCCTGCGGGCGGGATGGGTCGCCGCCGGCGCTGAGAATGCCGGCGGTTTCCAGAGTGCGGGCGCTGGTCGTGCCGACAGCGATGATGCGCCCGCCGGCGAGTTTGGCTTCGTTGATAGTGTGGGCCGCTTCCGCCGAGAGCGCGGCGCGTTCGCTGTGGATGGGGTGATCTTCAATGCGCTCGACGCGCACAGGCTGGAAGGTGTCCAGGCCGATGTGCAGCGTGCAGTAGGCCAGCCGCACGCCGCGCGTCTTTAAGGCCAGCAGCAGCTCCGCAGTGAAGTGTAAACCGGCCGTCGGCGCCGCCGCCGAACCCTCCCGCAGGCTGTAAACCGTCTGGTAGCGTTCGGGGTTGTCCAGGTGGGCATGGATATACGGGGGCAGGGGCGTTTCGCCCACCTGCGGCAGCAGATCATTCACCGGGCGGTCAAATCGGATAACCCGCTCGGAACCTTCGTGTTTTTCGATCACTTCGGCGCTCACGTCGCCAACCGGGAAACGCAGCAGCGTGCCGACCTCAACCCGCCGCCCGCCCGCCAGGACAAACCAGCATTGTTCGTCGAGCTGGCGCAGCAGCAGAATTTCGACCGCGCCGCCGGTGTGGGCTTTCACAGCGCGCAGACGCGCCGGGATAACGCGGGTATCGTTCAAAACCAGCACGTCGCCGGGATGAAGAAAGTTCGTGATGTCCCGAAAGATATGGTGCGAAATCGCCCCGGTCTGACGATTCAAAACCATGAGCCGGGATGAGTCGCGCGGCTCGACGGGATGCTGGGCGATGAACGATTCGGGCAGGTCGTAATCGAAGTCGGCAAGGTTCATGGGCGGTTGATGAGGCGGATGATAATGTTAAGCAGGATGGTGATGATTACGCTCAAAAGAATCAAACTCACAATCGGGATGAAACAGCTAAACCCCCGGCCCTGAATACGGATGTCACCCGGCAGGCTGCCAAAACTGCTGAACAGGGGCAGCCGTCCCAGGAGCATCAGCAGGCCGCCCAAAAGCGCCAGAACGATGCCGATGATGAGGAGAAAACGCCCGACTGCCTGTAAATCCACGCTGCACCCCTAAAACAGCGGCGGCTGAGAGCTGTCCGCTTTTGTATTTACAGGAAGTCCCAGGTGTTCGTAGGCCAGCGGCGTGGCGGTGCGCCCGCGCGGGGTACGCGCCAGGAAGCCGAGTTGAAGCAGATATGGCTCGTAAACGTCCATGATGGTATCGGCGTCTTCGCTGATGGCGGCGGCAATCGTTTCGACGCCAACCGGCCCGCCGCCGTATTTTTCGATGATCGTGGAGAGGATACGTCGGTCAATATCATCCAGCCCCAGATGGTCAATGTTCATCAGGGCGAGGGCTTCCCCGGCGACGGAACTGGTGATGATGCCATCCGCCCGCACCTGGGAATAATCGCGCACCCGGCGCAGCAGGCGCAGCGCGATACGGGGCGTGCCGCGCGCGCGGCGGGCGATTTCCGCCGTACCCTCCGGTCGAATTTCGACCTTGAGCATTCCGGCGGCACGGTTGATGATGTGTTCCATCGCCGTCTGGTCGTAAAAATCCAGCCGGAACTGCGCGCCAAAACGGTCGCGCAGCGGCGGAGCCAGCAGCGCCAGCCGGGTCGTCGCGCCGATAACGGTAAAACGCGGCAGATTCAAACGCACATTTTTAGCGGCGGGGCCTTTGCCGATCACGATGTCCAGCATAAAATCTTCCATCGCCGGATAAAGCACTTCCTCGACGGCGCGCCCCAGGCGGTGAACTTCGTCAATGAAGAGGATGTCATTTTGTTTGAGATGAGTCAAAATAGCGGCCAAGTCGCCCGCGCGCTCGATGGACGGCCCGGCGGTGATGCGGATGTTGACGTTCATCTCGTTGGCAACCACATGCGCCAGGGATGTTTTACCCAGGCCGGGCGGGCCGTAAAACAGAATGTGGTCTACCGGCTCCTGCCTGGCTCTGGCCGCTTCGATGATGATATGGAGATTTTCGCGCACGCTATCCTGCCCCACAATATCGTGGAGATACTGCGGGCGCAGGGCGATATTTTCCCGGTCATCACGCCGTCGAATACCGCTGACGAGCCGCGCGTCATCGGCCATGCGGTTTGCTCCTTTGAATATTCTGTTCTAGTATAGCTAACGGCAGGCGGGGCGCAACCGTCGTTTTGACAGAACGCACGAGGGCGGCATACAATTAGCGCCGTTTGTGCAGGGAAGGGGGAAGATGAGTGTCTCAGGTGTTTGTTTCGCAGCACCCGCTGGTGCTGCATAAGCTGACCGCGCTGCGTGACGCGAGTACCGACCATCGGGGGTTTCGTGACTTGGTGCGGGAACTGGCATTGCTGCTGTGTTACGAAGCCATGCAGGATTTAACGCTTGTGCCTAAGACTGTTATAACGCCGATGGGGACGGCGCAGGGTTATAAAGCCGAGGAGTCGATTGGCCTGGTTCCGATTCTGCGCGCCGGTTTAGGACTGGTGGACGGGGTGATGGAACTGCTGCCGAACGTCCAGGTGTGGCATATCGGCCTCTACCGCGATGAAAAGACGCTGCGTCCGGTGGAGTATTACAACCGCCTGCCGACCGAACCGACCGTTCAAATCTGTCTGGTGCTGGACCCGATGCTGGCGACCGGTGGATCGGCAGTGGCGACGGTGGATATTCTCAAGCGGTGGGGCGTGAGGCGCATCAAGTTTCTGGGGCTGATTGCCGCGCCGGAGGGGGTCGAACGTTTGACGACGGCGCATCCTGATGTGCCGATTCACGTAGCTGCCATTGATGAGCGGCTGAACGACATCGGTTTCATCATTCCAGGCCTGGGCGACGCGGGCGACCGCCAGTTTGGAACGTAGGCCGGTAGATGGTGGCTGCCTGGAGTGCTTATATTCTGGTTTTTGCGCTGGCGCTGAGCTTAACACTGGCGCTGACGCCGCTGGCCGCCTGTCTGGGTAAACGTTATAAAATCGTCGCTTTTGCCGGTGGGCGGCGGCTGAACGAGGGCGACTGGCGCGGCGTGCCGAAACTGGGCGGCCTGGCGCTGTTTGTCAGCTTCACGGCGGCGGTGCTGGCGGCGCAGTTTTTGCCTGTGCCGCGCATGGACCCGTATGAAGTCATTCGTTTGATCGGGCTGCTGCTGGGCAGCACGATTGTATTTCTGGTCGGGCTGCTGGATGATATTATGCAGCTCGGTTCGTTCCCGCAGTTCATCGGCCAGTTCCTGGGGGCGGCGGTGGCGATCCTGTTCCAGATATTTATCGAGTACGTCAATAACCCCTTGAGCGGCCAGCAGACCGACCCCTGGCCGTATGTAGTGACGGTCGCGCTGAGTTTCTTCTGGATTGTGGGCATGATGAACACCGTCAACTGGCTGGACGGGCTGGACGGGCTGGCGTCGGGGGTGGCGTTCATCGCCGGAACGATGCTGTTTATCAACAGCGCGTTTCGCGTGCAGCCAAGCCAGACCAGCGTCAGCCTGCTGCATCTGGCGCTGATGGGTACGGCGTTCGGTTTTTTGCTGTACAACTTTTATCCGGCGCGGGTATTTATGGGCGGCGGGGCGATGTATCTAGGGTATTTGCTGGGGACGCTCAGCATCATCGGTGGCGCGAAGATGGCGACTATCCTGCTGGTGATGGGGCTGCCGCTGATGGACGTAGCCTGGCAGATCGTCAACCGAATGCGCCAGGGGCGCAGCCCGTTTGAAGGCGACCGGGGGCATGTTCATTTCCGGCTGCTGGATATGGGCTTCAGCCAGCGGCAGATCGTGATCGTTTATTATCTGTTCTGCGCTTTTTTTGGGGTGTTAACGCTGGTAATCGAAAGCCAGTTTTTTAAGTTCATCGCGCTCGGCGTGATGCTGGCGCTGGTCGCGCTTGGGTTTATCATCCTGTCCCGGTCGCGTCAGACCGACTCTTCGGCATCTTCGTGACGGCGGTCGTCGTCTTGATTGGAGGCATCCCCGGGTTTTTCGGCTGCTGCGCCGGGGATGACAGCCGGCGCGGCGCGCCCCGGCGTAGGCGCAAGCGGGGAAGGCAGGGGTTTTTCTTCCGGGGTGATGATGTGGTCATCCCCGCCCCCGCGCGTGATGGCTTCCTTGCCCGGCGCGCCAGGTATGGGCAGCGCAAAACGGTAGACTGACGGCGGGCCGGCGGGGGCGGCGCGGGCGGGTTTTTGAGGGACACGGGCTTTTTTCAATTCCGCCGCGCGCTGCGCTAACAGTTCGCTGCGGCGCATGGTGATTAATTTTCCATCCTTAAAGGTGGCGCTGTGACCTGTAAGCCGTTCGATGACAGCTTCTATCATCCCTAGGACGGCCACCATGAACAAATCCACCGCAATGATAAAAGCCAGCGTGCCAGACAGGGAATTGACGGTGGCGTTCAGGCTGATGAGGGCATTAACCAGCACTTCATCGGCAGCGCCTAAAAATACCAGAACCAGCAGCGCCGCTCCGATGGCCGGCAAAATCAGCCGCCAACCGCGCAGATGTTCGGGATTGCCGGGCGTTAAGGTATTGGCGATGGTGAAAACCAGATAAATCCACAGCCAGAAATCGGGGGTAGCTGTAAGCCGGTTAACCATCTCCGAAATGTCGGTTAGGAAGCCGCTTTGCAAGGAAGAAGCGGCTTCCTGTACGTTGATGACGGTGTTGGCGATCAGCCAGATCAGCAGCACGCCGGCGATGGACGGCGATGCGGTGATAACCGCCAGCCTGAGTGGGCCAGTCTTGGGAGCCAGCCGGACGAAATTGAGTTTTAGCTCCGCCACTTCCTGCTTTTTCGGCCATTCGAGCGCCCGCTCGGCACGGACATTCAGCAGGCCGGCCACCAGCCAGTACGTAAATTCGTGCAGGACGATGCCGGGCAGGAAAAAAGCGTAAAAAAGAATGGTTGTGGTTTGCAGTTGTTTCGTGACCAGCCATCCCACCTTAAAGATATGCTGGTGAAGCCAGCGTTCCAGCCGGCGCAGCATAACCAGCATGGCTGCAACCAGCAGCCAGGGGATGAGCAGATCGAAAACGAACAGCGTTACAGCCCTTTCGCTTTTGCGGCGCTTTCGACAAGCTGGACGAAATCATCGACTTTGAGCGATGCGCCGCCGACCAGCGCGCCGTCAATATCCGGCTGCGACATATATTCCAGCATATTGCTGGGTTTGACGCTGCCGCCGTACTGGATGCGGACGGATTGGGCGATTTCGTTCCCGTAAAGCTGCGCCAGGGTGCTGCGGATGGTGCCGCCGATGATGGCATTGGCGACTTCGCCGCTGGCGTTTTTGCCGGTGCCGATGGCCCAGATTGGTTCATAGGCGATGATGATATTCTGCATGTTGTCGGATTCGATGCCGGACAAAGCGGCACGCACCTGCCCGCCGACGAAGGTCTGCGTTTCCCCGGCTTCGTTTTGCGCCAGGCTTTCGCCGACGGCGAGGATAGGTTTTAACCCGTAGGCCAGCGCCGCTTTGACTTTGCGGTTGATGTCCTCATCTGTCTCGTGCAGATAAGCGCGGCATTCCGAATGCCCAATGATAACGTATTCGGCCAGACCTTGCAGCATGGTCGGCGCGATCTGCGAGGTATAAGCGCCCTGGGCTTCCCAATGGAGGTTTTGCGCGCCGACGCGAATATCCGTATTTTTGAGCGCGTCGGCTACGGCGGCCAGCGCAACAAAGGTCGGACATACGACGCGCTCGACGCCGGTATAAGAAGCCAGCCGGGGCGCGAGTTCACGAACGAAGTCAACCGACTCGCTCAGTGTTTTATACATTTTCCAGTTTCCGGCGATGATGGGTTTCCGCATGATTGATGCTCCTGGGATGAATGATAGTATTCGGGAGAGCGTTCGGCAAGCCGGGCAGGCCGGTGAGCCGGCATACCCGTTTTTAACCTCGCTCTCCCGTATAGCAGACCTGTTCGCCAACCCCGATTATAGTGTAAACGGCGGCAGGCAAACAGGCGTAAGGGGCGAACCTATTTATCCTTGAGGGCGACCACGCCGGGCAGGGCTTTGCCCTCCAGCATTTCCAGGCTGGCGCCGCCGCCGGTGGAGATGTGCGTAATTTTATCGGCCAGGCCGGACTGTTCGACCGCTGCCGCCGAGTCGCCGCCGCCGATGATCGTTACTGCGCCGCTGCCGGTGATGTCGGCCAGCAGTTGGGCAACGGCGTTAGTGCCTTTGGCGAAATTCGGCATTTCAAAGACGCCCATCGGCCCGTTCCAGACCACCGTTTTAGCGCCTTTCAGTGTTTGCGCGAACAGTTCAACCGTGCGCGGCCCGATATCATAAAATGCCCAGCCGTCCGGTACGCCCTGTTCGATGGCGATGGTCTGGATGTTGGCATCGTTCTTGAATTCGTCACCCAGAACGGCGTCAACGGGCAGCACCAGTTTGTCGCCGCCGGCTTTCAGCAGGTTGAGGGCGGTTTCCACGGCATCCGCTTCGACCAGCGAATTGCCCATCGCATACCCCTTTGCCTTAAAGAAGGTGTTCGCCATGCCGCCGCCGATCAGGAGTTTGTCCACCTTGCCCAGCAGCGCCTCGATGACGGCGATTTTGTCGGAGACTTTCGCGCCGCCCAGGATGGCAACGAAGGGGCGCTGCGGATTTTCCAGCGCGGTTGCCAGATAATCCAGTTCTTTTTCCATCAGCAGGCCGGAAACGGCGGGCAGGTAGCGCGCCACGCCCTCGGTTGAGGAGTGCGCGCGGTGCGCCGAACCGAAGGCGTCGTTGACGTACACATCGCCAAGTTTAGCCATTTGCTGCGCCAGTTCGAGGTCATTCTTTTCTTCACCCTTATAAAAGCGGGTGTTTTCCAGCAGCAGCACGCCGCCTTCCGGTAGGTTGGCGACGGCCTGCTCTGCCACCGGCCCAACGCAGTCCTCGGCGAAAAACACATCCGCGCCGAGCAGCCCGGCCAGCACCGGGACAACTGGGCGCAGCGAAAACTTGGGTTCGGGGCCGGCTTTCGGGCGACCCAGGTGGGACATCAGTGCGACCGAGCGAGGCTTCTGGTCGAGGATGTATTTGAGGGTGGGGACGGCGGCGCGCACGCGGGTATCGTCGGTGACGCTGCCGTTTTCGATAGGCACGTTGAAGTCCACGCGCACCAGCACGCGCTTGCCCTTCAGGTCAATATCACGAACGGTCATTTTATTCATTTATTTATCATTGCCTCCATGCAAGAAAGAGGCGAGGAACAAATGCTCGCCTCGCCTCGTTAATCGCTATCGCAACGGTTTACAACCCCGGTTAGAGTTTTTCGCCAATCATCTTGGTCAGGTCGGCGACACGGACGGAATACCCCCATTCGTTATCGTACCAGGTGATGACCTTGACCAGATTGCCCATGACCATGCAGGAGCCGGCGTCAATGATGCTCGAACGGCTGTCGCCCTTGAAGTCCACCGATACCAGCGGCTCGTTCGAGACGCCCAGGATACCCTTCATCGGGCCGTTGGCGGCGGCCTCGAACATGGCGATCAGTTCGTCTTTAGTGGTTTCTTTTTCGACGGTTGCCACGAAGTCCACCAGCGAAACGGTGGGGGTGGGGACGCGGACGGCGAAACCATCGAACTTACCCTTCAGGTCCGGGATGACCAGCGACACCGCTTTGGCCGCGCCGGTGGTGGTTGGGATCATGCTGAGCGCCGCCGCGCGGGCGCGCCGCAGGTCTTTGTGCGGCAGGTCGAGGATGTTCTGATCGTTGGTGTAGCTGTGGATGGTGGTCATCATGCCCCGGACGATCTTCAGGTTGTCGTGGACAACTTTAGCCGCCGGCGCCAGGCAGTTGGTGGTGCAGGACGCATTCGAGATGATGTGATGAGTGGCCGGGTCGTAAGCGTCACCGTTCACGCCCAGGCAGATGGTGATGTCTTCGTTTTTGGCCGGGGCGGAAATGATGACCTTCTTCGCGCCGGCGGCCAGGTGTTTGCTCGCTGAGTCGCGGTCGGTGAACCTGCCGGTGCTTTCGATCACGATGTCCACGCCCAGGTCTTTCCAGGGCAGATTAGCCGGGTCTTTTTCCGCCAGCGCCTTGATTTCGTCGCCGTCCACAACCAGCGCGCCTTCCTTAACCTCGACCTGGCCGGGATAACGGCCATAGTTCGAGTCATAGCGGAAAAGGTGCGCCATCGTCTTCAGATCGCCCAGGTCGTTGAAGGCCACGATATCAATGTCGTTGGGGTAGCTTTCCCGAATGGCGCGGACTACCTGCCGACCGATGCGTCCAAAACCATTGATACCTATGCGAATTGCCATGTTGTTACGCTCCTTGTATATTGTATGCCCCGGTTATTGTATCCGGTTCGGCATAAAAATGACGATGCTCACTTGATTAAACTTCTTCGATGGCAGATACTGCCGCGTTACTGCCGAACCGCTCCTGCTCGTTAAGCTGCCAGATAGCTTTAACGAGTTTTTGTGGGTCGTGCCGCCAGGGGTGTTCGGGGTCAGTCAGGTCGGCGTAACGCACTTCGTACCGCTGCAAAATTTCGTGATGGGCGGGCGCAGAGCGCACGTAACGGGTGTTTGGCCCCGCATTTTCGGTCGGGTAGGCGTTATTTGCCAGGACAGCCTGGAATACACCGCGACCAACATGGCGCTCTATCGCCAGCACATGGTCGGCAACGGTAAATCCGTCGGTTTCGCCGGGCTGCGTGGCGACGTTGCAGATGTAAATCCGATAAGCGCCGGTTGCGCGCAGCGCCTCCGCAATGCCTCGAACCAGAAGATTGGGCAAAATGCTGGTAAACAGGCTGCCCGGCCCGATGACGACTAAATCCGCTTCCAGGATGGCACGAACACTCTCCTCGTAGGCCTGCACGTTTGACGGAGTAAGCTGCAAAGCTTCGATTTGCCCGCCGGTTTCGGTGATGATCGACTCCCCATGCACCATTATCAGGCGGTTGGATGCCGGTAAACGTATCAGAGCCGAGAGGTTTACGTCTTCCAGGGTGGCAGGCAGCACACGGCCCTGGATATTCAGCACGCGCTCGGTTTCAATAAGGGCGGTTTCGATACTGCCGGTTACTCCCGCCAGGGCGCTGATGAAGAGATTGCCAAAAGCGTGGCCGCCCAGCTCGCCGCCGGTGTTAAAACGGTGTTGAAACAGCCGGGTCATCAGACTTTCGTCGTCGGCTAGGGCGGCGATGTTGTTACGCAGATCACCCGGCGGCAGCACGCCCAGTTCCCGGCGCAGGCGGCCCGAACTGCCGCCATCATCGGCGACCGTGACGACGGCGGTTATATTGCTGGTGTATTGTTTTAACCCGCGCAATACGGATGGTAGCCCCGTACCCCCGCCGATCACAACCGCTTTTAAACCCTTCTGCCGCCTGCTGTGTGCATAAACAACATCAATAACCCGCCCCTGCTGATGGCGGCGGTAGGGGGCCAGGATGCTGCGCGAAAGTCGAACGACGGCCAGAACCACAATGTCCAGACCAAATGCGACAGCCACGATAATTAGCAGCCATTCGCCAACAGCCGGAAGATTGGCGATCGGGTGGATGCCCATCAAAACCAGCGTCATGTAGGACAGCCCGGCTGATACCATCAAAATACCCACCAACAGGAGCGCCAGCCAGCGTTTTACGCCGATGCCAGGGGTAAGCAGTTTCACCAGCGCCTGCGGCCTGAACATTACCATTCAGCTAACCCGAACCAGTCTAAAAGAAAAGATTAACACTCCCTACTCCCTCTGTCAAAGTCAAGGTTCACGCTCCACCCGGTCAAATGTCATATTCTGATTTTCGGCGTCCGGCCAGGATGTAAACCAGCCCCGCGCCGATGACGGTGAGGCTGCCGGTGGCCAGCGCGGCTTCAAACCAGAACTGCTCCGGGAAAAGGCGAATAAGCATGTCGGAGTATTCAAAGCGCCAGGTGCCGCTTTCAAAAAAAAGCTGGTGGAAAGTATTGAAAAAGAAGTTCCAGTTGAACACGGCGACCACCACGATGGCAAAAATCATAGCCAGTGTGAACAGGCTGCCGCGCAGCAGGGCGCGGCGCAGCAGGGGGCGCGTCTGTTTGCTTCTGACCAGGGCGGCAGCCATTACGGCGACGACGACGGCCAGCCCCACCGCCAGGGCAAAGGCCACCTGAGTTACCCATTTTACATCCTGCATATGGTGTAACTCGCGGGCATTAAACATGGATTGGCCGTCGGGAAAACGCATGTTGCTTAAAAAAGTGATGTCCTCGGCATTGAGCAAATACTCCAGCGTGCGGGGCGCATATCGAATTCGTTCCTGGGTGGTCAATCCATAAAAATCGGCGGGAAAACCAGGACGATTGTAGACCAGTTGGATGAAAAGCGGTGTCATAACTAGGCGGACGCTGAGCATGACCAGCAGAACGGGCGTTGAAAGTGTGACGCACCAGGCCATCGCACGAACTATAAAGGATGGTTTATTCTGCTCTGATGCCGGTTGAGTAGGAGAATCAGTCATAAGCCCTCACGGCTGCTGAACGGCCAACTGGTCTGCTCCGCCGGAAATGAGGAAGTTGAGAACCAGCGAGTCAACTAATGTTTCCACCGGGGCGCGGTCGTCGGTGAAGATGAGATTAGAATGGCCGACCGGCACGAGATGCAACACACCCCACGTCAGCGCGTCGCGCAGGAGCGGGTCGGCATCGGCGGGCAGGGTGCTGAGGTTATGCGCCAGATTTTCTGATGAGGCGGGCTGCGAAGTGGCGACCAGGATGGTATTAAAGGAATTGGGAACGTCCATCGCATATACATCTGAAAACACCGCGCGCAGCGTGGCGGCCAGCGCGTCTACGAGGCGGCGGTCGGTATTCGTGCGCCCGACGTTGACGGCTACCACTCCGTTGTCGGCCAGGCGGCGGCGCGCTTCCTGGAAAAATTCCACCGTCGTCAGATGCCAGGGAATGTAGGGGGGGCGATAAGCATCTACGGCGATGACGGTATAAGACCGGTCAAGCTGGTTAAGCATGTAACGTCCGTCCTGTGCGTAAACGGTCAGGTTCGGCATGGCTTCCGCATTCATCTCAAAGTAGCGCGCGCCAGCTTCGATGATGCCGGGGTCTATCTCGATGCCGTCAATCGGTATTGGACCGTATGCCGCCGTATACTGGCGGGCGATTGTGCCGGCAGCGAGGCCGACGATGCAAAGCGCCTCAACGTCGGAAGGTGCAAAGGGCGGGTTATTAAAATAGGGCGCGGTGAGGAAGAAGCTCCAAGTGCGGTGATCGTCGGCGTAGGTGTTGGGACTCCACTGGCTGTGGATGCCCTGGCCTTCGTTCAGATACAGATAGCGGTTTCCGGCGGCGTCTTCCTGAACCTGGATGTAGTTATAGGCGCTCTCGTCTTCGTACAGCAGGGTCGCGCCGGGGAAGGGCGGGCGGAGCGGGCCGTCTGGCGCGAGGATGGTCAGCAGGCCGATGAGGAGCGGCATCCATAACCAGCGCAGGGCGGCGCGGCGCTGCTGCCGCCAGAGGCCGATGAAACCAACGGCGTAAAGAATGCCCCCGAACAGCAAAAAAGTACGCAGCGTTCCCAGTTCGGGGATGATAAAAAGGGTCGGTAAAAAAGTTCCGACCAGGCTGCCCAATGTGCTGATGGCATAAATGTGCCCGGCGGTTCTGCCGCTGTCGGCGATGCCGCCCAAAGCCAGGCGAATGGCGAACGGCGAGACGCAGCCGAGCAGTGTCACAGGGACGGAAAACAGGATGAGGATCGAAAAAAACGATCCCAGCGCCAGCGCCGCCTGAGCGCCGGCGAAGGCTGCGGCGGCTGTGGTCAGGATGGGGCGGGACACCAGCGGGATGAGGGCACTCAAAAATGCGCTCCATACCAGGATGCGATAGAAGGTCGAATAATGCGGCGAGCGATCTGCCCACCGGCCACCGATAAAATAACCCACTGTGAGATACAGCAGGATCAGACCGATCACATTGGCCCAGACAATGTTGCTGGTGCCGAAAATGTTACCAAGCAGGCGAGAAGCCGAAAGTTCAACGGCCAGCGTGGTCATGCCGCCGGTAAAGACGCAGACGTAAAGATAGGCGCTGCGGGGAGATGGGCGGTGATCGGCGTTGTTGATGACCAAGTAAGCATATCCTTACAGTTTTATACGGGCAGGGTTATATTATCTCAGGTCTATTCGGCAGGAAAGGGCGTTCGATGGTATTTGACATTCGCCGGGCGATTATTCAGGATGTTGAGGCGCTCCTGGCGATTAAACAGGCGGTATGGCCGGACGAGGCCGCGAACCTGGACCGCATCCGCGCCGCGCTCGGCGATGCGGCGCATGTGACTCTGGTGGCCGAGGTGAACGGCAGGATAATCGGTTTTGTGGATAGTTTTATGACAGCCGCGTATGGAGGCGCGCGCCGGTGGGAAGTAGACCTACTGGCGGCTCAACCCGACTATCGCGGCCAGGGGGCTGCCCGCCGACTGGTGACGGCGGCCACGCGCGCCGGCTGCGAACGGGGCGCGGAACTGGCGCGGGCGCTGGTGGCGGTGGATAATCAGGCGAGCCGGCGGGTGTTCGCCGGCTGCGGCTACAGCTGTGAAAATCGGGTGCGGAGTCTTTATCTATCGTCTGATGGCGCGGCAGGAAGTTCGCATTCCTCGGACGACGCCTATCTCATCCCGGTCAGAACGCTGAATTACAGGGGTGTCTGGCTGGAGGAAGTTTATACAACAGCGGCTTTCCGCCGCGCGCAAAGCGTGTGCGCGGAACAAAAACTTGACTTGGCAGGGGCACTTGTGCCGGACGAATGGGCGGCTGAGAACGCTCGGAAGGCCGGTTTTGTCCCGGTGGGTGATTATCGCTGGTGGTGCGTTAACCTGGGCGCTGCGCCAGCGCCATGCTGAGGTCGTCGCCTTTATGGACGACCAAGGTCGGAATCCTGCCGAGCCGCAGCAGGGCGACCGTTTCATCCGCCGGTTTGTCGCCGCCGAATGAATGCGGGTCAACCAGGATGCACATGGGGCGAATCCCCCGCCGCGAGAGAATCTGGGCTTCGTTTATCCACTCCTGCTCCAGCGAAGCGGTGACGATTACCAGCGTCGTGCCGCGCGTGAGGTAAGGCGTTTCCAGGGTGAGCATTTGCTGGAGCGAATAGCTGGAGAAACTGCGGGCGACGGCCAGCGTTTGCAGAATCCGGGTAAGCTGGCGGTTGCCGCGTTCCGGCTGGTGAACTTCGCGGTGTGGCGTATAACCGACGAAACCTAACGACCGCTCCGATTCGATAAAATATTTCGCCAGCGAGGCGGCCACGACGACGCCGTATTCCTCAGTTGAAGCAGGGATGGCCTGGCTGGTCGGAATCACCGGCCCCGTGCGCCCGACGCGCTGAACGGTCGGCTCCTCGACCAGCGAAGTGGATGAAAAATCCACGAACAGCCAGATATCTACCAGGGGATCAATCTCAAATTCTTTGACCAGCAGCCGGTCTTTACGCGCCGTACTGGGCCAGTGAATCCGGTTGAAGCTGTCGCCCGGCACGTAATCGCGGATGCCGGCGGCGTTGGTGGTGATATGGTGCGCGCGCTGGCGCTGCGCCGCGCCGCCGGAGAGGAGGCCCATCGGCAGGTGTACCTGGTTGATTGGGACGGTGGCCGGGTAGACGATGACGCGGGAGGTGGCGTCCAGACGGCGCGGCGTCAAAAAAAAGCCGAAAGGGTCGCCGCTGATAAGCGTGACCGGCCCAAGCTGGAACTCGCCGCGAACCAGACAGGGCGTTTCAACATACCAGCGATAGCTTCGACGTCCGCCCAGCGCCGGCACGACATGGCTGGCGCGGTGGCCGGGCAGGGTGGAGTGATCGCGCACTTCCAGCCACAGCTTGGGCAGGATGGTTCGGTTGCGGACGATGAAGGCTTCATCGAGGCTGCGCCCGACCTGCGCCCGCCGTGCGCGAGTTTTGCGGCTGAGGCTAATCCAGCGCACCGAAATCCAAGACCAGGCGAAAGAAATTGCCAGCAGACCGCCCAGCAGATAGGCGATGTTAAAAAACAGGGAACGCCCGGTGAAAAGGCCGGTGAGCAAACTGATGATTAACAGCAAATAGATGGCGTTGCGACGGTTAGGCATAGGAGGGTTACTGCCATGCCGATGCACCCGGTATGGGGGTGGAGGCCAGAACGTCCTGTACGATGGTGCGGGCGGTGATGTCTTTGATTCGCGCTGCCGGGCCGACGATAATGCGGTGCGAGAGCGTGGCCTCCGCCAGAGCTTTTACATCGTCCGGGATGACGTAATCGCGCCCGGCCATCGCGGCCCGCGCCTGCGATGTGCGAAACAGCGCCAGCGAGCCGCGCGGGCTGCTGCCCAGGTAAACATCTGGGTGCTGGCGGGAGGCATTCGCCAGGTTGATGATGTACTGTTTGATTTCATCGGCGACGTAAACCTGGCGAATGGCCTGCTGGGCGGCCATGAGTTCCTGCACGCTGATGGCCTGCCGAATATTATTGATTGGGTGGTCGTACTGCTGCGCGGAAAGCACCGTCAGTTCTTCGGCAGGGCTGGGATAACCAAGCTGGATACGCATCATAAAACGGTCAAGCTGCGCTTCCGGCAGCGGGAACGTGCCTTCGTATTCAATCGGGTTCTGGGTTGCCAGGATGATAAACGGCTCTTCCATGGCGTAGGTTACGCCGTCTACGGTGATCTGCCGCTCTTCCATCGCTTCTAACAAAGCGGCCTGTGTTTTGGGGGTGGCGCGGTTGATTTCGTCGGCCAGGACGATCTGAGCCATAATCGGCCCGGCGCGGAACTCAAACTCGCGGGTTTTCTGGTTAAAAAGCGACACGCCGGTAATATCTGATGGAAGCATATCAGGGGTGAACTGGATGCGGCTGAATGTACAGCCGATGGTGCGGGCGATGGCTTTTGCCAGCATGGTCTTGCCAACGCCGGGGATGTCTTCAATTAAGATATGCCCCTGGCTGAGCAGACCGAGAACGGTCAGTCGAACTTCATTACGTTTGCCGATGATGACCTGGTTGATGCTCTGGACGATACGTTCCGCCACGTTTTGGGCCAGGGCGGCGGGGTGCTGCTGGTTGCTGCTCACGCGCGGTGTCTGACGGGTATCTTGGGGGTATTCGGGCATAAGACCTGCTTTTCTTGGGCTACTGCTGTTCGACGATTAAACCAGTATAGCGAAAGTTACATCGGTGAGAACCCCGGATGTAAATTGCTAAACTATCTGAGGCGACTTGCCGATTGTATTCTGTTTAGTATAATAAATCTCGGCTGGTGCGCGCCAGCGTCATTCCGTTTTAATTTTATGACCACTTTTCCAGAATTACGTAGTAAAATTGGTTGACAGCAGTTGCAGCGTTTTAGGCCTCTTTCCAACACATATCTGCTGCCCGAAGCCGGGCAATTTTGAGAGGAGTACACTTATGGCGAAATCGCGGACTGAATTGATGGTTGATCGCCTTCGTGATCTTCAGTCCACTACGCCGGAGATCGAGGCTTCTGCGGTAGTGAGCGTGGATGGTTTGATTATGGCATCGTCACTACCGGCAGGCGTAGAGGAAGATCGCGTTTCGGCGATGTCTGCGGCGATGCTTTCCCTGGGGGAGCGGATTTCAAATGAGTTGGGGAGAGGTCTGCTCGACCAGGTGTATATCAAAGGCAAAGATGGCTACGTGATTTTGATGTCTGTCGGCGAAGAGGCGGTTCTAACCACCCTGGTGCGCGAAGGCGCGAAACTCGGTCTGATTTTTCTTGATATGCGCCGGACGGCGGACGATCTGGAAAAACTGGTCTGACCAGACTGCACCTGTCTGACCCCAAGATGCTGCCACCGAAAACCGGCGGGGTGATGAGTCAGGCGTACTCCCCCGCCGCGATTTTTGTTTTTGTGAGTTGGTGTGAGTGTGACTATGCCTAAGCCCAAGTATATCTTCTGCACCGGCGGCGTGGTGAGTTCGGTCGGTAAAGGCGTGACCGCCGCTGCTATCGGGCGTATTCTGAAAGCCAGGGGTTTGCGCGTGGCTATTCAAAAGCTCGACCCGTATTTAAACGTAGACCCCGGCACGATGAGTCCCTACCAGCATGGCGAAGTGTTCGTGACCGCCGACGGCGCGGAAACTGACCTCGATCTGGGGCATTACGAGCGATTTATTGATGAAAACCTGAACCGCACCTGTAATGTCACTGCCGGCCAGGTTTACGGGTATGTGATTGATAAGGAGCGGCGGGGAGATTTTCTGGGAGGGACGATTCAGGTCATCCCGCACATCACCAACGAGATCAAGCGGCGTATCGCGCTGGTCGGCAAAGAGAATAATGCCGATGTGGTTATCGTCGAAGTTGGCGGAACCGTAGGGGATATTGAGGGGCAGCCCTTCCTGGAAGCGATTCGGCAGATGCGGATGAGCGTGGCGCGGAACGACTCGTTGTGCGTCCATGTCACTTTTCTGCCTTATATCGGCGCAACCGGGGAACTCAAAACAAAACCCACTCAACACAGCGTCCGCGATCTGCGGAGCATTGGTATTCAGCCAAACGTGATTATCGCGCGGACGGATCATCCGGTTAGCAAGGACGTAACCGATAAAATCGCTCTGTTTTGCGATGTGGACGAGGAAGCGGTCATCCCGCTGCAAACCACCGACCTGCTGTATGAAGTGCCGCTGACGCTGGAGGATGCCGGGCTGGGGGATTACCTGGTCGAACAGTTGCAGCTTGGAGCGGGCAAACCCGACCTGGATAAATGGCGCAGCATGACGCGGCAGATGCGGGCGGCTCAGGAACCGGTCAGGATCGCCGTTGTCGGTAAATATGTCGAACTTCACGATGCTTATATGAGCGTGAAGGAGGCGCTTTTTCATGCGGCCAGCGCCCAGAACCGCCGCCTGGAAATTGAATGGATTTACTCCGGCGATTTGGAAAAGGAAAAAAGCTGGGACCGGCTGGCCTCGGCTGATGGAATCGTCGTGCCGGGCGGGTTTGGCTACCGGGGGGTAGAAGGGAAAATTCTGGCGGCGCGGTTTGCCCGCGAGCGCAAAGTGCCATACCTGGGCTTATGCCTGGGGATGCAGGTGATGTGCATTGAATTTGCTCGTGATGTTCTGAATCTAGAGGGGGCGAACAGCTCCGAATTTGATAATACAGAATATCCGGTGATTGATCTGATGCTGGAGCAGCGGGGGATCACCGATATGGGCGGGACGATGCGGTTGGGGTTATATCCCTGCCGCCTGCTGCCCGGTTCGGCGGCGGCGCGGGCATACCAGGGCGCGCCGGAAGTTCAGGAACGCCACCGGCATCGTTTTGAGTTTAATAATGCCTACCGGACGGCTTTTGAGCGAAACGGCATGATCTTTAGTGGATTAAGTCCCGAAGGTGAACTGGTCGAAATCGCCGAGCTTAAAGAGCATCCGTTTATGGTGGGCAGCCAGTTCCACCCGGAATTTTTGAGCCGCCCCAACCTGCCGCATCCGCTTTTTATGGCGCTGATTCGAGCCGCTGTAGAACATGCCCGCGCGCGAATGCAGGATGATGCTAACCTGACTGCAAATGGCTTTATTCAGCAGGATTTGCCGAACGAAACACAACTGAGGAATTGAAAGTTATGTCAATAGATAGTTATCTGCGCGCCATTCCAAAGGTTGAATTGTATGTTCAGCTTGAAGGGGCGATGCAGAAAGATACCTTGTTAATGATCGCCGAGCAGAACGATATTGCCGACTCGGTAAAACATTTCAGGCAGTGGGCGGCTTTAATCGAGCAGCCGGATTACAGCCGCCTGGACGAACTGGTGCGTGTGACCGGCACGTGGCTGCAGCAGCCGGATGATTTGACCCGGCTGGTGTATGAGCTGGGGGTGAGCCTGGCGAAACAAAACGTGCGTTATGCAGAGGTCGGTGTTTCCCCACTGCTGTACATGGAAAACGGCCTGACATTCGAGCAGTTTCTAGCGGCTATTAACGATGGCCGCGACCGCGCGGCGCGCGGGTGGGGGGTTCAACTGGCCTGGCTGCTGATGCTGCCGCGCGACCAGCCGCGCCGCGCCGATGATTTTCTACGCTGGGTGACGAGCGCCACCGCCAAACGCGGCGGGGTGGTGGGGCTTGGCTTGATTGGGTCCGAAGATGCCCAGCCGGCGGCACAGTTTGAGCGTCCCTTCCGAAATGCCGTGAAAAAGGGCGTGCCGCGTATCGTCCAAGCCGGGGATATTCTGGGCGGGCAGGGCATTCTGGATGTCGTTACCCACCTGGAGCCAGACCGTATCATCGGCGGGTGGGGCGCGCTGGAGTCGCCGGATGCGCTTAATGTATTGATCGAGCGGCATATACCGCTGAATTTAAGCATGGCGCATGATGTGCGCCGGGGCGCGGCTGTCTCCTACGCGGATTACCCGCTGCGGCGGCTTCTGGACGAAGGCATTATGGTCACGTTGGGAACGGGGATGCCGGAACTGTACAAAACAAATCTGACGCAGGAATACCTGGCCGCTTACGATCTGGTAGGGGGCGTTTTGGATGAGATAGAGGAGATCGCTTTAAATGCGGTGCGGGCCAGCTTGCTGCCGGATGACGAAAAGCAGCGGATGCTGGCGGCTTTCTCGGAAGAATATGCTCGACTGCGTGCCGAGCATGTCACCCCGGCGCAGGCGTAAAAACAGCATCGGCAGGGCAGCGCGCCGCCAACAGCAGACTTGGGTAATAATACAAAGGCCGGGGGGACACCCGGCCTTAAAGTTGTGGCGTGTGAATATCAGGGGGTTGACTTTTCTTTTTTGAGGAGCTGCACCATCTGTAAAAGCACCTGGCGAACGCTGCTTTTTTGAGTGGCGACACAGGGCATGACCGTAACATCAACACCGGCTTTCGTGCCGCGCCGCACTTCGGCGAGTTTGGCCGCGCCTTCGAGATCGGTTTTGTTGGCGACCACGAGATGTGGAACGGTCACGAACCCGGAAAAGAGGTTGATAAGCTCTGCGGCATCGGGAAACGATGGCGCATCGGTGCTGTCCACCAGGACGATGAAGCCACTCATCTCGCTGGAAAGAATTTCCCACATAAAATCAAAACGGGTCTGGCCTGGCGTGCCGTACAGATAAAGCGTATCACCGTCCAGCTGGACGCGACCGTAATCCATAGCGACGGTGGTTTCGGCCTTGATTCCCTTGTCCTCGGTCGTGATTTTTTTCTCGGTTGAAACAACGGGAATGTCAGAAATGGTTTTGATAAATTCTGTTTTCCCGGAGTTGAACGGCCCGGTGACAACGATCTTAAAAGCAGACACGGAACCCTCCTTGAGGGGTCAAGACAGTGCGTTCTGTACTCCATTGTACGTTGAAAGAAACCCTGCTGCAAGCGTTAGGTATCCGGCGCTGATGGATGTTTGAAATCCATAAAACGATAGCCGACCCCGCGTTCGGTCAGGATATATTTGGGGTTGGCCGGGTCCTCTTCGATTTTTTCTCGCAGATAGTTTACGTATAATCGAACATAGTGCGCCTCGTCCCGATATTCATAACCCCACACTTTGGCTAACAACTGGTCATGAGGCACCGTCCAGCCTGCATTTTCGACCAGATGGTAAAGCAGGCGATATTCGGTTGGGCGCAGCTTGATATGCTCGCCGTTTACGATCACCTCGCGCTGGTTAAAGTCAATGCTCAGGCGGTCATCAATTTTCAGCACAGCCTGTTCGGGGGAGGTCGAGGGCATACTGGCGCGCCGCAGGACAGCTTTGATGCGGCTGGAAAGCTCGCGCGGACCAAAGGGTTTGGTGATGTAATCGTCCGCGCCGAGTTCGAGACCGTACACTTTGTCGTTTTCTTCGCCTTTGGCGGTGAGCATGATAACCGGGATATTTGAAAATTCCCGCAGCATACGCAGGGTTTCGTAACCGTCCAGTTCCGGCATCATGATGTCGAGCAGCACCAGATCGGGCAGTTTGGTACGGACGGCTTCGAGGGCTTGCAAGCCGTCACGCGCCTCGATGACCTGATGCCCCTCCAGCTCCAGGTTCATGCGGATGAAGCCGATCATGCGCGGCTCATCATCTACGACCAGGATACGCTTGCCATCGCGCTGCCCTGCTCTTGGGAGTTTGGTGGTCATAGATCAACGTTTTTTCAGTCGTTGCGCCACAACTGCGGGAAGTCGGCGCCGGCATCCGGGTCGGGCATGACCTGAATCAGGTTAATGCGCGACCAGGGAAACATGATTGTTGTGACGCCTTCATCCAGCCAATCCACTTCGCGATCTTTACGATCGCGGGGGTTTTTGCCAATAATCATGATGTCTGATGGATTGGGCAGTTCTTCAACGTCCAGTTTGATCGGTTCAGCATTTGCGACGTGAATGAGAAGGGTAATCATAACCTCTCCAATGGATGTCTGCGATTGAGAATGTGAAAACGGCGCATGGAACGCGCGATGTCGGACATCATTTAAAGTAAATGTGGGCCACCAGCTTGCCGAGGCGAATTTCATCGCCGTCGCGCAGGATACGTGGTTGGTCCGGGACTAACCGCTGGCCGTTTAAATGGGTGCCGTTGGCGCTGCCCATATCCACCAGCGTGAGCGTATCTTCATTACGATAGATGGCGGCATGAATGCGCGACACGCCCTTGTCGAGCGCGCCGAAAGGTGTCAGGTCTACATCGGGCTTTTGCGGGCTGGTAGCGTCGGTGCGTCCGAGGATGGTTCTTTTGGCCGGCTGTATGATAACGGGCTGAGAAGCATCACGGATATGAATGATAATGGAAGCATCCTGGCCGAAGCGCGCCGTGCCCCAGGTGGCTTTGGCGGCCAGGTCGTTGGATGACTGATCGAGCTGTTTGGTGGGTAATACAGCGCTTCCCGGACCGCCCGTCAGGCTCTGGCCACATTCCTCACAAAACAGCAGCCCTTCAATGTTTTTCGATCCACAGTAAGGACAGGTGATCATTACGACACGTCCTCATTTGATGGCCCCAATAGCAAAAAACGAGTTTGATATTTCAAGGTTTTGCGTCCCGCATCCGACAGGTTGCTGGTATGCGCGACCCGGCGGGCTTCAGATCGCGCCTGGTTGGCAAGGTCTTCTTCGCCCATTGCCAGCAGGCGGGTTGCCAGATTTTCCAACCGGCGCGTGGCTTCGCGGATGTCGCCGCTGGCGAGCGCCTCTTGCGCGCGCTCCTGCATTCGATAGAGCGTCAGTTTTCCCAGGGCATCCAGGATGGCAACCGGCGGGTCTTCTGGCGGGGGATTATCATTTACCTCCAGCGAGATGTCGCTGAGGCTTTGGAAATGCTGATTCTGGTTTGCCAGCACGTCGCCGGCGGAAACCAGGCGTGCTACTGAGCGAAAACCGAGCGGCATGTTGGCGGGCAGCTGGAACTGCAAGAGGACGGATATGCTACGATTAGCCTGCAAACTGCCGAGTTGTATGTAGCCATCATCAATTGTTAACGGCTGCGGGTGCGGCGAGAGCTTAAAGGCCGATTCGAGTTTTACGTCCGGGTCCGGTGCGACGGACAGGCGCACCCGTTCGGCAAAAGCGTTGGATAAATTGCGTACATGGTTGTTCAAAAAGCTGACAACCGCGCTGGCGGAGTTGATATACGATGATGTGCCGCCGGTAACAGAAGCTAACTGATCGAGAAATTCATCGTTCCATTCCTGCCCAAGTCCCATTGCGCTGATGCTGATACCCTGTTCGGCGGATTTACGGGCCAGTTCGATACAACTATCGTGGTCGCCAAAGGTGTTTCCGTCAGTCAGCAGGACAACATGGTTGACCAATTTAGGGCCAAGAAAACGCCGGTTCTGCTCCACACCGGCGGAGAGTCCCTTGAAGATTTCCGTTCCGCCGGAAGCGATCATCATGCTGATTTTGGCCTTAAGGGCCTGTTTGTTCTGAACAGGTGTGGCCGGAATGATAACCTCGGCGCGATCATTGAAGCTCACAACCGAAAGAATATCGCCTTCGGAAAGCTGGTTGACGATTTCGTGGGCGGCAACCTTCACCTTATCCAGGCGAGTGCCGTTCATGGAGTTGCTGTGGTCGAGAACCAGCGTGAGGTTAAGGCGCGTCTCGCGTTTTTGATCCTGGTCGCGCGCGCGGGGGTCGGGAAGAATCTCGGCCAGCAAGTAGATTACCTGCGGTTCGGGGAGAGGGATAACGGCTCTTTTGCTGGGGGTGACGCGCAGGGAAAAATTCAGACCTTCATCGGGGCGCTGCCGGGCAATTTGATGGTCATAGGCGCGGCGGCGATCGGCGTCTATCAGGAGTTCATAGGCGACGGTGACATCCTGAAACTGGACGGCGGCGCCGGGATTATTCGGATTTGCGTCGGGATGCAGGCGGCGCGCGACGCGACGGTAAGCCGCCTTGATCTCGTCCGCCGAGGAATCCGACGAAACGCCCAAGGTGATGTAAGGATCAATACTCGTCACAGCCATAACAGCACATACAATTCCACTATCCCGGTATCTGTAAAACAATCGCTGTAATATTATCTGTCCCACCGTGCGTATTGGCTAGGGCGACTAATTTATCACAGGCTTCCTGTGGGCTGTCGTACCTCATCACGATTTCGGCGATTTCATCCTCCGTGACCATATTCCAGAGTCCATCACTGCACAACAAGAGTTTGGACTTGGGCGGCAGACGTCGTGTTAAAGCATCTACTTCGACATTTTCGCTTTGCCCAAGCGCGCGGTAGAGAACATTACGCTGAATATGATTGACGGCTTCTTCCGGCGTGATCTGATCGAGTTCGATCAGACGCTGCACCAGGGAATGGTCGCGGGTGATTTTTTCCAGGCCATCTTTGGTTATCAGGTAAATACGGCTGTCGCCGACATGCACGATATAAGCAAGATCGTTGACGATGGCAACGGCGGTCAGGGTTGTGCCGCCTTCCGGCACTTTGGCGATAATATCGGCATTGGCTTTTTGAACCGCCGAAATCAAGGCTTCGGTAATGGGCATTCGGTCAGCATCATTCTCGCCTCGCAGCATGGGCAGGCAGACATTGGCGGCAACGTTGGATGCGACGACGTGGGCCGCCATGGCGGAGGCCTTTTCACCGTCATGATGTCCCCCCATTCCATCGGCCACGATAAACAGGCCGAAGTCTGGGCGCTGATCGGAACTGCGGCTGGTCGTAAAGAGGGAAAATACCGAGTCCTGATTGGAGTTGCGAACCATGCCTACGTCGGTTGACTGGCCGAAGCGGAGATGTTCATTGCTGGACGAGATCACCGTTTCGGGGGGCAGAGGGCGTGTTGCGCCGTCGGCCACCGTTTGGGGCGCGGGGGTGTTCGTGTCCACAGCAACCGGAGCCGTTTCCACCTCTTTAGAGGCAGGCGACGCGGGGGGGGCAAGCGGTGTGGTTTCTATTTCCGGTTCGCTCTCGGGCGCTGCCGGTTTGTCCGGTGGCTTTGAACCGGGTTGGCTAAAAAAGCGGCGGAACAAATCCATGGTTGTTAAGCTCCAATTGTGGATACGAGTTAGTTGACCAGCGGCAGTGCATAGAGCGTTTTGTCAAACGAACCGAAAATGATAACATCGTTAGCAATACAGGGGGTTGATGTGATTGCGCCGTTGGTCTTAAACTTCCAGCGTTCTTTGCCGGTTTGCATATCCACGCAGTAGAAGTACTCATCGGTGCCGCCAAAGTAAACCGCGCCCTGATGAACAACTGGCGATGAAATAATCGGTTTGTCGGTTGCGAATTTCCATTTTTCCCTCGACGTTTGGGCATTGATGGCGTAGAGATGACCATCTGCCGAGCCGAAAAACAGCAGGTCTTCCTCAACAATCGGCGACGAGATAACCGGCCCGTTGGTGCGAAAACGCCAAGAACTATAACCGCTGCTGGCGTCCAGCGCATACACGTTATTGTCGCTGGAGCCGACGTAACATATTCCTTCGACCTTATCCACAAAGGGGGAGGATGTTACAGGGCGGCGGGTTCGATAGCTCCATTTGCGTTTGCCGTCCAGCCCCAGGGCAAAAATTTCGCCAGATTCCGCGCCGAAGATGATAACTTCATTGGTAATCACGGGGCGGCTTCGCACAGCTTCGCCGGTCTGGAATTTCCAGAGGAAGCGCCCGTTGGGGGATGCGAGGGCGTAAAGGTGGCCGTCGTCGCTTCCGAAGAAGACGGCATCCACCTCGGTGGCGATCCGCGCCGTACCCCGTATTTTATCCTGCGTGGTATATGACCAGTTAAGGCGCCCGTTCCGGTAATCCACTGCGTAAAACGTGTTATCCTCCGAACCGAACAGCACCAGCTTATTGGAGTCGTCAACCGCCGGCGATGCTGCGATGCCGCCATGCGTGGGATATTTCCAGACAAATGCGCCGGTTGAGAGATTGACAGCCCAGACATTGGTATCGTAAGAGCCGACAAAAACGAAATCCCGGTGCACAACCGCGCTGCTGCGAATTTCGTCCTCGGTGGGGAATTTCCATTTGGGTTCGATGGCGCCGGAGGCTTCGACCCCAGCAAAAAAGTCTGTGCCGGCCAGTCCCGTCCCTTTAACACCGCCGATAACAACCTGGGGCTGGAGGCGCATTTTTTCCAGTTCGCTTTTCATCTCGGCGCAGCTCTGGAAACGATTGGCCGGCTCGAATTCCAGAGCTTTTTCGACGATGGCAACCAAGGCATCAGGGGCTTTGGGGTTATGCTGCGAGATTGGTCGATCCGGGAAACTGAAGGGGGGCGCCAACCGGGGGTCCTGTCGGGTGAGGACGTGGTGTAAAGTCGCGCCCAGGCTGTAAATATCGCTCAAAATGGTCACGT
This sequence comes from Anaerolineae bacterium, assembly GCA_026645945.1. GTDB lineage: Bacteria > Chloroflexota > Anaerolineae > Aggregatilineales > Phototrophicaceae > CFX2. The sequence goes on along the minus strand of JAPKMO010000018.1, from coordinate 17,246 downwards.
CGCCTCTGTATTGTTCGGGCGCGCAGTAACCTTCAGTGCCGATCATGGTGTGCTTTTTAACGCCGCTGTCGAAAATTTTGGCGATGCCGAAGTCAATCAGGCGGATTTTTCCGAAACTATCTACCATGATATTGGACGGTTTAAGATCACGAAAGACTATCGGCTTGGGCTGCGTATGCAGGTAGCTGATGACATCGCACAGTTCTATCGCCCAATCAATGATTTTTTCGACAGGTAGTTCTTTCGTTTTGGTGAGCAGGGCTTCCAGGTCGTTGCCATTGATGTATTCCATGACCAGATAAACCCGGTCGTTCTGGTCGAAGAAGTCAAAAATTTTGGGGATAGCCGGATGGTTAAGGGTAGCGAGGATATTGGCCTCACGCTGAAATGTTTTAAGCGTGGAATTGTACAGCGCTGGGTCGGTATTGGGGTTAATCATCTCCTTAACGGCGACGATTTTTCGGACCTCAGGGAAGTTCAGGTCACGGGCCTGGTAGACCGTACCCATGCCGCCGCCGCCTACGACGCCGAGGATTTTATAGCGTTTCATCAAAACGATGTTGGCTTGCAGTGAACTTTCGCCGGAATTGTCATTATCCGTCGCGGCGAATTTGGTCGTGTCGGGCATGATACGTTCGTCCTGTTTTCCTGATGTTTCGGCACGTGAGATGTGTCTTGAATAATTATATTAAACCTGCAACAATACCGCAATTCTCCTGATGTTAGGGAATTGCTGTAGTTGGGTTGTAATGGTTGATACCCCATACTCCATTTATCTGCATATTCCTTTCTGCCGCATAAAATGTACTTACTGCGCGTTTAACACCTACATCGGGCTGGATAACCTGATCGAGCCTTTCGTCGCTGCGTTGTGCCGGGAAGTTGAGATTCTTGGCGCGAGCAAACCCGGCCAACCGGTGGGGACGATTTACCTGGGCGGTGGGACGCCCAGCGTGTTAAGACCTGACCAGATTGGCCGCATCCTGGCCGCTGTTCGGCAGGTGTTCGATCTGTCGCCGGATGCCGAAATTTCGATGGAAGCCAATCCGGGCGATCTCGACCTGCCGTATATGATGGCGATCAGGGAACTGGGCATTAACCGCGTCAGTATCGGGATGCAGTCGTCAAATAACAACGAACTGGAATTGTTCGGGCGGCGTCATGACAATGATGCTGTTGCGCGCTCGGTGGCGGTGACGCGGCAGGCGGGATTAAACAACCTGAATCTCGACCTGATTTACGGCTTCCCGCATCAAACCCTGGACAGTTGGGAAAACAGCCTGCGGCAGATGTTACGGCTTGAACCGGAGCATGTGTCCTTATATGCGCTGGGGCTGGAAGATGGCACGGCGATGAAAGCCTGGGTTACGCGGGGGTACTTACCCGCGCCGGATGATGACCTGGCAGCCGATATGTACGAACTGGCATCTGATCTTCTGGATGGCGCCGGCTACGAACAGTATGAAATCAGCAATTGGGCTAAACCGGGCTATGCCTGCCGTCACAACCTGCAATACTGGCGCAACCTGCCATATCCCGGTCTAGGGCCGGGCGCGCATGGTTATGCCGACGGAATCCGGTACTCGACTATTCTTTCGCCTCATAAGTATATCCAGGCGATGCAGGAGGCGAACGGCGTTTTCGAGTTTCCCCTGACGCCGGCAGCCGACCAGTCGGTGCGGGTGGATAGGGAGGCTGAAATTGCTGATACGCTGCTGATGGGGCTGCGTTTAACGCAGGAAGGCATCAATCGCACCGCGTTCCGCGAACGGTTTGGCGTGGATCTGCCGGATTTGTACCCAGCGTTGATCGAAAAATACTGCGGGTACGGCTTGATGCAAGTGACCGAAGACCGTGTTTGTTTGACCCGGCAGGGGCGGTTTTTGAGCAGCGTTATTTTTCGGGAACTCGTTTAAGGGCGGCAGAAGGCGCTTCAGTATGCCCGTTTGAACAGGTTGTCCACCAGTTTAAACAACCGCTCGGCGGCTGTTCCCTGCGGCGAAGCCTGGTTGAGGGAATCAAGCGCCTGATGATAATACTTTTCCTCCTGTTTTTGCGTATACTCGAACACCCCTAATTTGTTGAGGATGCTCACGGCTTCCTGCACGTCGGCTTCGGTGAAAGTTTCCCGGCGGTAGAGCGCGGCTAGATCTTCGCTCTGGCCGAGGCCGTAAAGCACCGGCAGCGATTTTTTGCGGGAGAGGATGTCGGTTGCTGCCGATTTGCCGGTGATTTCCGGGTCGCCCCAGATGCCCAGCAGATCGTCGTGAATCTGGAACGCGATACCGAGATTCAACCCGAAGGCCGCATATTGAGAAGCGGTTGGTTCATCCTGGCCGCCGATGAGCGCGCCGATTTTGGCACTGGCGGCGATGAGAGCCGCCGACTTGCCGGAGATCATGGAGATGTATTCGTCCACGCTGACGATAGGCTGGCTCTCGAAACGCATGTCGAGGTGCTGGCCGCGCGTCAGTTCGAGCGAGGTGGCGTTAAAAATATTCCCGATTCGGAAGACGGTTTGCAAGGGAAGCGCGCCGGCGAGTTCTTCCAAAGCGCAGTAGGCTAGGGCAAACAGCGCATCGCCGGCATTGATGGCGTTGGCCTGCCCCCATATCTTCCAGACGGTAGGGCGTTTATGGCGGGTGGGGCTGTTGTCTTGAATGTCGTCGTGAATAAGCGAGAAGTTGTGAAGCAGTTCTACAGCCGCCGCCGCTGGCAGCGCCGTCCGCCAGCCGCCGCCGGCTGCTTCGGCACACAGCAGGAGGAGAATCGGACGGATACGTTTGCCGGTCGGCTGATTAAAAGGCTGATCGTTTTCGTCTACCCAACCGAGCGCGTAACGTATCATGACTCCGAAACCCGGCACGCCAGCCGGGAGGCGGGCAACGACCTGGCGCAGGGTGGAGTCTAATTCAGGGAGATAAGTTTGGGCGAGTTGCGCGAACAATGACAGCAGTCCTATTCGAGAACGGTCAGACTTTCAGCAGGGGTGTTTCCTGTAAAGCGCGAATATTCCGCGCCCCGCAGCACAACATGGCGATACGGATTTGCGCGGCCAGCTCTTGAATGAGCTGTTCAACCGCTTCTACCGATTGATCGGCAGCTTTAAGAAATGGGCCGGCCAGCCCGCCTGCGACTGCGCCCAACGCGATACATTTAACGATGTCTATGCCATCGCGCAGGCCGCCGCTGGCGAAAATCGGCAGCCCCGGCGCCCCGGCGCGCGCATACTGAACGGCGTCAGCGGTGGGGATGCCCCAGTCCGCAAAACAGGCCGCGACACGGGCATGAAAAGCGTTGGGAGCGCGGTGGTACTCAACCTCGCTCCAGGATGTGCCGCCGGAACCGGCGACATCAATGGCAGAAACACCGGCGTTTTTTAAATCACGCGCGTTTTGCTCGGAAAACCCCCAGCCGACTTCTTTGGCGATTACCGGGACGGCCAGCGTTTTGCAGACCTGTTCGACCTTCGCCAGCAGGCCGGCAAAATTGGTATCACCTTCCGGCTGCACTGCTTCTTGTAGGACGTTGAAATGCAGAATCAGCGCATCAGCTTCGATCATATCTACTGCGCGCTGGCATTCATCGGGGCCATAACGATAGTTTAACTGCACGGCCCCCAGGTTGGCGAACAGCAGGATGTCCGGCGCGACGTTCCGTACCTGATAGGTATAAGCCAGCGCTGCATCTTCGACCGCCGCGCGCTGCGAGCCTAAGCCCATCGCTACGCCGTGTTTCTGGGCGGCTTCGGCTAGGTTTTGGTTAATGCGGTGGGCAATGTCAGTTCCGCCGGTCATGGATGATATGATAATGGGGGCAGACAGTGTTTTGCTGAAGATGTTTACACGGGTATCTACGTCGCTGAGGTTGAGTTCGGGAACGGCCTGATGCAAAAAACGATAATGCTCCAGGCCGGTTGTCAGGCGCGGAAACCGGACATCTTTTTCGAGGTTGATACGGATATGGTCGGCCTTGCGACTTTCGGTTGTCGGTGTATCCGTGACTTTGCTCATGGTGTGGTGTTCCTAATAAGGGTGGAGCTAATCCTACCTAATAAGGGAAGTCCGTGTCAACTCCGTTTGTCTGCTGGCACATTATCGGTATAATGAGTGCCTGCTATCTGGCAAACACAATGCCCCACATAATGGGAGGTTCATAATGGCATCAACTGAAGAACGTGTTCGGAATATCGTGGTTGATCTGCTCGGCGTCGAGGCCGATCGGGTTGTTCCCGGCGCGCGTTTCCGAGAAGACCTGGAAGCAGATTCACTCGATCTGGTCGAATTAATTATGGCTTTTGAGGAAGAATTCGGCGGCGAGATCAGCGACGAGGACGCGCAGAAAATCACCTCGGTTGGCGAGGCAATTGTCTACATCAACGAACGCATGGGAGGAAGCGGCTAACCGTCACCAGCAGCCGCCTCGGCAGCGTCAAATGTCCGGCAGGGTAGCGCGTCTAAAACGCTCTACCTTGTTTTATTTGTGCTGGCGGTGCGAGCGGGAAAACAAAGCCAGCTTAAGATCAGGCAGCAGATAACAAAACCACCGCCGCCAAAACCACCGAAGATGGCTAGACGAAATTCCTGAACGAGGCTGACGGCTTGCATCAGCCCCACAAAGGCCGCCGCTGCTGCCCCGACCGCTGCGATAAAGGCAGCTGCCTGCCGCCAGAATGCTGGACGGACGGCTAGGCCGACCACAACGCCGGTGAAGGCGGCCAATGTCAGCGCCATCTGCTGGCGATAATTGGGGTCGTCGGCATACTGGGTGAAAAATTCGAGCGGAGGGAGCAGAGCAATAGTTATTGCGCCGGCTAAAACTCCGTTGAGCGCGCGTGAACCATCCCAGCGGGCGTTGAGCGCCGCAGCCCAGGCAATGCCAACCAGAGGCGCGCGCAGCAGAAAACTCGCCAGAAGGGGAGGGGATGAACCCCGAACGACGGGATGAAGGCTGGCCCATTCGGCCAGGTCATAGGCGCCCATGCTGAGGGCGGCATCTGGCGAAACGACCCAGGGCAGGCTGTAAAAAACAAGCGCGATCAGGATGAGCGGCCATATAGGAACGGGTTTCGGCATTGGCATGGTCTGTTAACCTATGAGTTCGTCAATCCGCGCGCGGATTTGTTCATCCTCTTCCTGCTGGCTTTCAAAAAAGCGCGTCATAAATTCGCTGCGCCGCTGGCGGAGCGCCATAGGAGCGATGGCGCGAATGTCCTGAGCAGTCACCACGTCTCGGCCATCGGAGGCCGCGTAAGCGCGGGCAGCTTCAAACAAGGTATACTCGGCACGGTGCGAATCGATTCCCAGGTCGTGAACCAGGGTAAGCGCAATATCCATCGCTTCGTCAGACAGCGTGGTTTGTTTGAGCAGCTCGCGCGCCAGCAGAATCTCGTCCCGAACTTCGGCGGTAGGGATTTCCCACTGCCTGAGGAACTGGGTGACATTCTGCCGGTAGCCGCGAACACGCCGGTAAACCTCCAGGCGCTCCTCTTTGGTGGTCAGGCCGCGCACGTTGACACGCAGCCCGAAACGATCCAGGATTTGTGGGCGCAGGCGGCCTTCTTCCGGGTTCATTGAGCCGATGAGGACGAAACGCGAACGATACGTGCCGGACATCGCGCCCCGCCGCACCGTGTAACTGCCCTGGGCGGCAGCATCCAAAATGGCATCCACAATCGTATCATCCAGCAGATTCACTTCGTCAATGTACAGCAGGTGGTTATCCGCCCGCGCCAGGATACCCCGTTCCAGGCGGATGCGCTGCTGCTGGACAGCGATACGTTCGTTGATGCCGCCGACCACATCTTCAAGCCGGGCGTTTAAAGGCAGTTCGACCAGTTTAACCGGCTCGTAATGCGAAATGGACTGCCCGGTATGGTATTTTTCGTAACAGTCCGGGTAAAGCAGCCGCGCGTTTTCGTGATTCAGGTCTTCCGGTAGGACGCCTTCGTCGCAGTCGCTAACTTCCACATCCGGCAGAATATTGGTCAGGCTTCTGACGGCGGTTGTTTTTCCTGTGCCGCGTGGCCCGATCAAAAGCACGCCCCCGACAGCCGGATTGATGACGGCTAAAAGCAAGGCGATACGCATTTCGATCTGGCCGACAATCGCCAGGAAAGGGAATGGACGCGGTTCGGCCAGGCCGAGATCGGGGGCTTCTTCCGCCAAAATCGCGCGCGCGCCGGCTTGATTAAGCAGCCGCAGCAGGGCGGACTGTTCGACGCCTCCCAGAGAGGGCAGAGATTCGCTCATATGGTTTCCCGGCTTTCTCGGTCGCGCTGCTGTTTGCGATAAGCCTGCCGCTGCCTGGCCTGTTCAGCGCGCGCCTGCTGTTCTGGCGTTTCGTAGATGAGTTCAGGAACGGCTGCCGGGTGGCCGTCCGCCCCTAAAGCCACGTAAACCAGATAGGCGCTGTTAGTGACTTTCGACTGTCCAAGCAGCGGGTTTTCGGCAGTAACCTCAACGCGCACTTCCATTGAACTGCGCCCGACGTAGGTCAGTTCCGCGTTACACATCACAAGATTGCCCAGCAGAATTGGTTCCATAAAGGTCATTGAGTCAATGGCGACGGTGACGACCGGCATCCGCGCATGGCGCATGGCGACCAGCGCGCCGGCTTCGTCTACCATCTTCATGATGACGCCGCCATGAACGTTACCATGTGCGTTTGCATCCTGCGGTCCCATCAGGGCGCTTAAGGTGACACGGGATTCGTGGATAGTTTTCCTGGCGCGATCCATACAGCGGCTCTAATCCATATCGGGAACCAAGTCGGAGACGCGCTTAAACACCTCGTCATCCCAGTCCAGAACATCAATTTTGTCAAAACCCAGCTCGCTGCACATCGGGGGCAGCGGCGCGCGTGCCGGGAAGTTCTGGGGTTTGGCCGGTTTAGGCGGGCGATCCTTCAAAAGCGGGGGACGGTCGTAGGTGCGCTTGCGGATGATACGGCCATCCGGCCACAAATTGCCGACCCACTCGCCGGCGGTCGTATAAACATCATGGGTTTCGCCGCGCACGAAGCCGATGTATTCACCCCGCGTATCCCATAGGTATTCGCCGATTTTGACGGCGTGCCAGTCGCCTTTGGTATCGTAAACAAAAAACGGCTTATTTGGGTCAATCGTGAATTTTCTGGCGCTCATGTTGAATCCCCATCCTGGTCGCTATCGAATACCAAAACACTCGTTTTCTGGATAATAAGATTATAGCACTTTGCAGAGATTTTCTCTGGGAATGGATGGCTATTCTTCAAGCAGCCGGGTATAGGTCTGTTGCAGTTGGGCGGCGGCGGCCTGCCAGGTGAACCGCCGGACGCGCTGCCATCCCAGGGCGATGAGCCGCTGCCGCAGAGTTTCGTCGTAGATGAGCCGGCGGAGGGAGTCTGCCAGCGCCTCGACATCGTAGGGGTCAACCATCAAGGCAGCGTCACCGGCGACTTCTGGCAGGGACGAAACATTCGATGTGACGACCGGGGTTCCGCAGGCCATCGCTTCGAGTACCGGCAGTCCGAAACCTTCGTAAAGCGAAGGAAAGGCGAAACAGACTGCCCCGCTGTAAAGCCCCGGCAGGTCAGCTTCGTCGGCAAAGCCGATGAAATGAACGAACGACTCCATATCATGCTGCCGGATTGAGTCATAGATCGGGTCTTCCAGCCACCCTTGACCGCCGGCAATGACGAGGTGGATGTCGCTTCCGGCCTGATGCAGCCGTGCAAGCGCCTGGATGAGCCGCCCGTAGTTTTTGCGCGGTTGAACCGTGCCGATAGAAAAGATATAAGGCGCGCCGCCAATGCGGTATTTGCTTCGCATAGTCGTTAACAGAAGCGGGTCAACAACGGGCTGGAAGCGCGCATCAACGCCGCTGAGGAGGACGGAAATTTTTCCCGGAGGGGTGTTATACAGCGTTATAAGGTCATCCCTGGTTGCCTGTGAGTCGGCCAGAATGTGGTCGGCGCGCCGGACGGAACGCGGGACGACTGCATCCAGATAGGCTTTTAGCGACGGGCTGGCCGTTTCTGGCACGCGGACGAATGACAAATCGTGAACGGTGAGCAGGGTTCGGGTTTGAGGCAGGGTGGGGGGCAGGACGAAATCGGTCGCGTGAAAAAGCTGCACCCTGCCGGTGATAACCTCGACAGGGATAGGGATGCGCGCGCGATGCCACAGGCGGGCTAACCATCTGGGTGTGAGCGGCGTCGGTTTCCAGGTGAAGTTCTTACCGGGGGCAGGTGGAAGTTGATGGCGGCGCGCGCCGGCGACGAAGAGCCGGTAGGGGGATTGGCGGTCAAGAAGCGCCAGGGCGGCGACAAGTTCGCGCACGTAGCGCCCGATGCCGCCGCCCTGTTCGTAAGCCGGTGTATAGTCCAGGCCGATCACGGGTCTGAGCTACCCGGTAGTTTTCCGTTTCACGTCGTTGTACGTCCAGTAACGGTTGGCAAAGAAGTTCCAGAACATCACCACGATGACGCCGATAAACTGCGCTGCCAGCGTGCCTAATTTGCCCTCTGCCGTATAGGATGGAAGGTAAGTGGGGCGTAAAATGTGAATGAGCGGAAGCAGAATGGGCATGAGCAGCGCACCGAGCGCGTGGTAAGAGACAGAAATCCAGAGTGTGCGACCAAACCAACCCACAAAACTAATCAGGAAAAACTGCGCGAGCTGCCTTCTTACCGACCGTGACCGCGAATCCGGGTATGTCCAGAAGCGGTTCCAGATGAAGTTGCTGATGACGGCGGCGATAAAAGCGATGGTTGTGGCGATGGCAACATTCGCCGTGATCGGTTCACCCTGGCTGTTGGTAGGGGGAAGAACAGTCGCCTGAAGCACGATAACCGTGCCGAAGTCTACAACTGCGCCGATAAACCCGACGACTGCAAACTTCAGAAACCGTTCGACTTCTTTGGATTTTTCGCCGAAACGTCCGGCAACTGCCAGGATGAGATGATCTACGGGGTTATGGAACTCCCGGTGGGTTGTGCCGGGCGCATTGTATTGACTCATAGAGCTGCCAGCCTTGTACTTTTCCATGTCTGATTATACAAGATCGCAAGGACGCCGAGCATTAAGCCCAGGTGCAAAAACATATTATTTACGTACAGGTTGTCAAAAAAGTTGTGGACGGCGAGGTAAACCCAAGCCCCCAGCAAACCAATCAGCACCAACCGAGTATGGGTGTCGGGATGCCGCCTTGCCCGCCAATTCGCCCACATTATGATAAGCCATACCTTGCCATAAACTAACAACCCGATGATGCCAGTTTCGGCTAAAATGTTCAAGTAGTAATTGTGCGCGTGGCCCAGCGGTTCAAGCCAGTTTAATAGACGATGTTGAGGATAGGCGGCCTCGTAACTGCCGAAGCCGACCCCCAGCCAGGGCGAAGCGGCGGTCATATTTAGGGCGGCCTGCCAGTGAGCCAGGCGTTCGACAACGGCGTAGTTTTCCGGCGTGATGTCCACGCCGCGCATATCTTCAAAAGCGAAAAATTCCTGCGTAGAACTGCTGATTCGTTCGATGATGGAACTCGGCAGAATGCCGGCAAACCACAGGGCGGCCAGCAGACCGAAAACCAGGAAGGCGATCAGCAAACCACGCCACGCACGTCGGGGCAGTGCCAGCGCCATGACCAGCAGCGAAACGCCAGACGCCAGCATTGCGCCGCGACTCCAGGAGATCAGGGTGCCGATGCCCAGGAAAATCGCCGAAACTGCATAAAAGAAGGCAAAAAACAGATAACCAGCCGGGATTCGGCGCGTATGCCGCCACAACCGCCAGGTGTGCGCGCCGTAACCGAGTGCTGACATGAGGGCGATAGGCGCGAGCAGCCCCATAAACCCGCCAAAGGGATTAGGCTGGCCGAACGTGCCAAAGGCGCGGAAAAAACGGTCGTTAATGAGCAGATGTAAAGCCCCGCTGCCGCCGAAAAATTCGTATAACCCCACCAGCGCATTCGCCAGCCCGGACAGCACCAGGCCGAAAACCAGCCAGTGCCAGCGCGAATCCCCCGCCAGATCAAACGCCAGCACGACCATAACGAGCATTTGCAGCCACTTCAGCCATTCGTTGACCCACGCGCCGATGGAGACAGCGTTAAAGGCCGTCAGGGCGGTTATACAGAGGAACAAAACGATGGCGACCGATATCGGCGTGCCGGCAAATCGCAGGCGGCGCGGCTCGACGACGATGCGATTGACTGCCCATGCGCCGATGAGCAGCGCGAACAAAATCTGCCCGATGTCCAGCGGAAGCTGAAAAGCCGCTTCGGTGGCGATGAGCGTTCGCATAGGAGCCAGCACCAGCAGAAAGATGACGGCAGCGAGAGGCGTGATGGCAGTAAGCACAAAAAAGGCCGAAAAGGCAAAAATCAAAAACAGGGCTGAAAACGGCTGAGTTGCCGTAAACAGCCCGATGACGGCGGCTAAAACAGCCCAGGCCAGCGCAGACGGGCGCAAGGCCGGGGCAAGGCGGCTGAAACCGGGCGTCACACCACCTCGCGGAAGTAGGCAATGGTCGGCTCTAAACCCTGGCGGAGTTTAACTTTTGGTTCCCAGTTCAGCACCGCGCGGGCGCGGCTGATGTCCGGCTGGCGCGTTTGTGGGTCGCCCTTGATGCGCTCATCTTTGTAAATGATGCCGGCCTGGCTTCCGGTGACTTCGTTCACAACCTGAGCGAATTCCAGGATGGTCATTTCGTCGGGGTTGCCAATGTTCACCGGGTCGTTATAGTCGGACATCAGCAGGCGGTAGACGCCTTCGACCAGATCGCTGACGTATTGGAAACTGCGGGTTTGAGAGCCATCGCCGTAAACGGTGAGCGGTTCGCCGCGCAGCGCCTGAGCGATGAAATTGGGGACTACACGGCCATCGGCGAGGCGCATTCGCGGGCCGTAGGTGTTGAAAATGCGCACAATGCGCGTGTCCACACCATGCACGCGATGATAGGCCATCGTGATGGCTTCGGCAAAACGTTTCGCCTCGTCGTAAACACCGCGCGGGCCGATGGGGTCAACGTTGCCGGGATAAGTTTCTTTTTGCGGGTGTTCCAGCGGGTCGCCGTAGATTTCGGATGTGGAGGCGAGCAGGAACTTGGCGCCCTTGTGGAGCGCCAGGCCGAGCGCGTTGTGTGTGCCAAGCGCCCCGACCTTGAGCGTCTGAATCGGCAGTTTCAGATAATCAATCGGGCTGGCGGGGGACGCAAAGTGCAGAACCGCATCAATCGGGCCGGCAATGTAGATATAATTGGTAACATCATGCCGGACGAAGTGGAAGTTGGTATTACCTGCCAGATGGGCTATGTTTCGGGTATTGCCGGTTATCAGGTTGTCCATAGCAATAACCGAGTGTCCTTCGGCAATAAAACGGTCGCACAGATGCGACCCCAGAAAACCCGCGCCGCCGGTAATCAGTACGCGCAAAATGACCACTCCTTGTGGTGGAAGCCAATAAACTGCAAGTATAACGACACACGATCTTGAAGCAAAACGTGAAGGCTAAACTTTAACTTCGCCGTCGCCGGCTTCCTTTAGCTCTTTGAGCTGTTCCGCGAACTCATTTTTGAATATCTGGTAAACGACGGGATCATCCAGACAGATAATGATGGTTCGCAGATATTTGAGGTCTTCAAAAGTAAAATCTATGATCTGAGACAGCATGGTCTTAGCACAGTTTTCGGCAGGATAACCCAGGATGCCGACCGAAATAGCTGGAAAAGCGACCGATTTGAGGCGGTTTTGCTCGGCCAAGCGCAGGCATTCCAGGGTAACGCTGGCGAGTTTTCCGCGCTCGCTGCCTTCTCCCCAACGCGGGCCGACGGCGTGGATGATCTTCTCAAAAGGCAGGCTGCCGGCATCAGTTACGACAGCATAACCGGTTTCGCACCAGCCAATAGCTGCACATTCACGCTGAACGGAAGGACCGGCTCTCGCTGACAGCGTGGACGAGACATGCAAATTCGTGTCGGTAGGATTAACTATTCCACCGGCGGTTAGCGAGAGAATATCATCCTGGACAATCTGGATCGTAACTTTGTTGACCCTGGCTTTCATCGCGCAGCCGCTCTCTCGACTTCCTTGAGGTACATTACACCATCATAATTCGGCTTCGTCAATAGCTCCGATGTTCGATAAGCAAGCGGCTGCACCGATTAAAAACACAAAAACGTAGGCCAAATCCTGAACGTAAATGCTGTTATCAATCAGCCCATGAGCCAGCAGATTGCCCATGCTGCCAATAATGCCGATAATGAGCGCGCGATAGATCGTTTTTTGTGATTTGAACGCTCTGTAAGCGCGGGCAGCATGTTTCCAGAATGCGGTCTGTATCCAAGCAAGCATGATAACACCGAAAAAACCCAGCCGCACCCAGAAATCCAGGATAAAATTGTGCGGATGCGAGAGGTTCGGTTCTTGCCAGGCATCCGGCAAAATGTAATATCCCCGGAAGGCATACAGGAACTGGTCGAGGCCGACGCCGGTTAAAGGATGGTCGCGTATCAGGTTAACGGCGCTTTGCCAGACGCGCAGGCGGAAAAAATTCGTGCCTTCAGAGAAATCCAGCACGCGGGCAAAGCGGGGCGACTGCAAAGACAGGAAAAAACCCGCAGTGGCAGCCAGGGCCAGCACAGCCAGAAGGGGATAAGCGCGCCTGCCCCAGGCCAGCGCCAGCACGATGACGATGGCGACGGGCAGACCGACAAACAGCGCGCCGACACTCTGGCTTAAAACAACGGCTAAACCCATCATTCCCAGGGCGGCAGCGGCCAGGGCGCGGCGCGCCGGATGAAGCGGGAGAACGAGATAAGCCAGCGCAAACGGCAGGCAGCGGCCCAGGAATAAACCGACATTGTTGGGTGAGCCGTAAACGCTGGCGAGCCGCTGCGCCCCGGCTTCGGCGGTGATGATGGACTGCCCCTGCACGAACATGATGAGGCCGACAAGTGCAACGGCAAAACCGGCAGCGACCAGCGTATCAGCCAGCCGGATGATGGTCTGCTTATCGAACCGGACAGTTCGCAGAATGGTGTAAAACAGGAGCGGCTCCAGCATCAGAGTGCGAAATTCGGTAATGGCAGGGCGAAGATATTCCGCCCATGTGAGGGAGAACAGTCCTAACATGAGCCATGCGATCAGGCCATAGTCAAGCGCGTTCAGGCGAGGGAAACCGGCGCGTATGGGGAACTGGCCGACCGCGCTCTGGCGCGCGCGCCCCCAGGCCGCGCCGAGGCGCAGCACCCAGGCCGCAGCGGTGATGAGGATTAAAACTTCGGCCAACGGGAAGGCGAACCGGTAAAGTTCGACCGGAAACAGAAAAAAGGGCGACCAAAAAAGGGTGAGCATCAGGCCTAGCTCAAGCCGGTTGTAGATGATAACCAGCAGCAGCAGCGCGGCGAGGATGGTGAGGATGAAACCGGGTTCGAGATAGATGAAACCCGCTGTGACGAAGGCCAGGCCGATCTGAACAGGTTCGCGCTTGAAGATGCTGGGTGCGGCATCGCTCCAGGTCAGCAGCATACCGATCATAAGCGCGAGTGAAGTCAGCGCGCCAGCGGCCAACTGCCCGGTATGGCTCACACTGCGGAACAGCCGGGCGAAGGGATGGAACATCTGCTGCCAGTCCAAACGTCTGCCGGTGACGAGCGCCGCGCCGCCGGAGATAAATACCGTGATCCAGGCCAGTAAAATCTGCTGATTGTACGGCTCGGCCAGATTCCCGGAACTGACCGCATAACCGGCCAGCGCCCAACGATCCCATCCGCGATCTGCGCGGACGTGCAGTTCGTGTTTTTCAGCGGTCAGGTCGGCGGCGACCGGGACGAGATGCATTTCGGGCGACAGACTGCCGCTGGTCAGGACGATATAAGCATTGCCCGACGAGTCGCGCGGGACAGTATTGGCAGGTTGGCCGTCCACCAGGGGGTAGAGATAACCTGTATAATCATCCTCGCGCAGCAGGAGGGCGATCTCGCGCCCGGTGAAGGTGAAAAAAAACTGGCTGTCCTGAAGCCAGCCAATATCCGCGCCCATCCTGCCGAATGTCCAGACGCCGCTGTAGCGAGCGTAGGGATTAACCGGCGAAAAGAGGCCGTTTTCGGCGCTGTCCGGCTGTGGGCGCGCGGCCAGAGCCCGCCAGAGCGGCGAGGGGACGCCATCAGGGGAGATCAAAGCAAAACCCCAGAGCGGGTCGTCGTTCGCGGCGAGGGGCTGCCAATGATGCAAAATCATCCCGGCAAGCCAGGGCCACTCTCGATCCGCGCGGTCGAGCGCTGCCAGCGTGTAAGCGATTTGCTCATCGGCGGTGACGCTGCCCCAGATGGACGGCTGCCCATCCCAGTCGGCAGGCAGGCTGTTCCAACCCCAATGGCCGGCCCAGAGCGGTTTAGCGCCATCCCCATTTTGAACCATTTCTTCGCGCAGGGCGATGATGCGCGAGAAATTCAGCACGCTTTCGTCCACCGCGCGGTCGTTGGGGGGCAGATTAAACCCGTAAGGTTTGGCGGCAGCCGCATCGAAATAAGGTTGAGCGCCCAAAGCGTACAAAGCGCGTAGGTAGCGAATATCGCTGATGTTGCGAGGGCCGGTTTCGGTTGTCGGCGCGAGGGCTGCCGCGATGACGGTTGCACCGGCATCCGCGCCGTGAACGGCAAAATACGCTTCTTTCAGGATGGCGGCGTAATCCGCCGGTCGCGGCTCCAGCCCGCCCCAGGCGGCGGTTAAATTCGGCTCATCCCATATCTGGTAAAGGTCTATCGTTTGTCCGTACCGGGCGGCGAACGCCTGAGCAAAAGCGGCAAAATCCGCCGGGTTTTGAGGCGGCGCGGTCGGGTCATCAGGGGATTGAGGCGTCCGCGCCCAGGCCGGCGCGTTCACCAGGGTGGCGATCAACTGTAGGTTCGGATGAGTGTCTATAGTCTGGATGATTGAATCCCAGTTGTCCCAGTGGTAATCGCCCCGGTTCGGCTCGATTTCATCCCATCGGAAAAACTGTCTGACCCAGGTGATGTGCGCTGCTTCCATGCGTTGGAGCTGCGTTTCCAGTTCTGTGGGCGTGTACTGCTCCAGCGCAGCGTTAACGCCGAGCCGGGGGATGCGGAAGGGAAGCAGCGGCTCTTGTATGGGGTCTGCGTAACCGCGAAGCTGAAAATCGCGCTCCTGGATAGTGGCAAACGCCGCCACCACGCTGCCCAGGAGTGCGAACAGCGCCGCTAGAAAAAGAAAGGGGTCGCGTTTCATTTCATAATGTCCAAACCGGATTGGAGGCGCCGCCGTCCAGTGTGAGCTGGTGGGCGACTTGCGACTCAACATCAATAATCCACAGATTGCCCTGGTAGATGAAGGCAATCTGGCGGCCATCAGGACTCCAGGTAAACTCCTGATTTTGGTAGACGGATTCGCCCGCCTTGATGCCGGGTTCGTTCCCGGTCGGGAAAATTTTGCGGGCATTACTGCCGTCCCGGTCAGCAACAATCAGATCGTATTCACCATTGATGCTGTTGAACGGGTCGCGCGCGCGCAGGTACGCTGTATATCCTGCCGGGAACTGGCTGTCCGGGTTGGAAACCAACGGCGAGAACTGCGGGGCGGCCCAGATGCCGGCGTTTTTGACGATGCTGGTCGAAAAAACGCCGGCTGTGTCGGCTACGGCGATGTCAAACGCCGGGCTGTTTTCGGGCAGTTCGCGGCCCACCGGCGGGCCGTGAACGGTGGTGATGAGCGATGCGCTGTCGGACGACCAGGAGACGGTCGCCCGCCATGACCAGTCGGCGCGGGTCAGGAAAACGGCATAGCTCATCAGTGGGCTGCCGAGCGTACCGGTTTCCAGGTTAACGAGGCCGAAAGCGTCGGCCTGCACCCAGGCCAGCTTTTGACCATCCGGCGACCAGTGATAGCGCGTTCCCCACCACGAGTAGGGGCCGCCGGGGGGATTTTCGATGATTTGCTGGATGCTGAGCGTTTCGCCAGTGCGCGGGTCGATACGCATCTGCCACAGGTCGTTGAAGGCGCGCCAACCGGGGGCGGCCTGGCTGGCTTCGCCGGTTGAATAACTGATCGTATTCTGGATGCCGGGAATCCAGTCCGCATACAGGACATCACCCAGCACCAGGCTGACGGGCGCTGTTCCTGCCGGAACGTCCGCGATTAACCACAGGCTGTTAAATGTGCCGCCGCCGTCAACGCCGTTTTCCTTGCGCGTAAAAAGAAGCTGGCGACCATCGGACGAAAGGCGAAAAACGCGCTTATCAAGATCGCTGGTGGTCGTAAGAGGGCGTTTGGTCGTGCTGCTGCCACGCATACTCCAGGCATTGCCGTTGCTGATGTAAGTCAGCGTTCCGTTGATGGGGACCGGCTCTACCTCGCCGGATGGCCCGACGTAGATGATTTCATCTTTGGCCGTGAGGATTTCCGTCCGGCTAATTTCGACGCGCCCGCTCGGTAAACCGTCTCGAATCGTTACCCGGTAGCAGATTTCCAGCGTGCCATTCTGCCCGGCCTGGCCGATACGCTGCTCGCCGGGACTCAAGCCTTCGTTGAGCAGCGTGGTTTGTTTATAAGGGATTTCGGACTGCTCGCACTCGGTATTTTCGGTCACGCGCACGATTGTCACGCGCATTCCGTCGCTGATCTGCGTGAAGGGCGGCGGATTTACATCGTCGAGTTCGCCCAGTTCGATGTTGACTTTTGGATCGCGCAAAAACTCGCCGACCGTTATAGGCGTGGGATAAGCAAATTTGCGTTCCCGACCATCGGCAACCAGGGTGATCTGGATAGACGGCGCTTCCGGCGCAGTCTGGCAGGCTGCCAGCAGGAACATACTCATAAAAACAGGAGTCGTTTCATCATGATGTCAGGCTCAATTGTCCGGGAAAAGGAAAACCAGATTCGCCCTATAAGGACGAATCTGGCTTATATACAGGCGGCAGTTTATCGCCTCCAGGCGGGACTGCTGTCATTGGCCGGGTGGTTGGTCAGGTTGACCGGACTTGTGCCGTCGGCGTTCATAATGTAGATGTCGCTGCCGCCGTCGCGGTCGGAGACGAAGGCGATCTGCGAGTCATCAGGCGACCAGGCGGGGGCGGTATCGCTGGCGGGATGGTTGGTCAGGTTGACTGGACTTGTGCCGTCGGCGTTCATAATGTAGATGTCGCTGCCGCCGTCACGGTCGGAGACGAAGGCGATCTGGCGGCCATCGGGCGACCAGGCGGGGGCGGTATCGCTGGCGGGATGGTTGGTCAGATTCGTCAGATTTCCATCAAC
>JAPKMO010000189.1 GCA_026645945.1 Anaerolineae bacterium | reverse complement strand
TCCGTGCAGTGGAGTGCCTGGGTCTATGCGCTCTTACTCCTGGCAGGCTACCGTACCTTTGGCTTGACCCATGCCCCAACCGTTCCGACCCGCTGGTGGCGCGGTTCACCGCGCTGGTCGCTCAACACGCTCTGGCGAACTTACCGCGCCGCCCTCTGGCAGCAGCATGAATTTCACCCCCTGTGTTCCCCAACACCGTCTGACTGGGGTGAAAAAGAAATGCTTTTGCTGGCTTTACGCAACGCCGTCTTTGCTGCGGCTCGTTCCTGAACCTTTTTGGCAAGACTTTTTCGCCCTTGCTTCACAAAAAAGCCGCTGTCTCTCGACAACGACTTTCTTAATAGTGCCAAACTCCAGAGCCGGGATTTTCCCGGCCTTGTGTTTTCTCATGCGAATAAGCCGGGCAAACCGGCCAAAACCTGCATATAATAGACCCATTGTTTGCGGTTTTGATCTGAGGCTTATGGCTCAACAGAAATCCGCCCGGAAGCAGCCGGATAAACCACAGCAGAAAAAAGAGACGCCCCCTCCCCCGACGCCCAAGACAGAACGGTTTACCGTTAAGCCGGAGTTCTGGGAGGCGCTGTTCGACAGCCTGCCGCCCTGGGGAGACGAAATCGCCGCCATCGTGCTGATTGTCTTCGGCATCGTCTCGTTTCTGTCGTTGTTTAATCTGGCGTCGGATGCCACCATTTCGAGAGCCTGGTCAAACGCGCTGACCGGCTTGTTCGGTTACGGCAGTGTGGTCGTCTCCGGCGGCATCCTGGGGCTGGGCGTGGTCATCCTGCTGCCCAAACTGAATATCACGGTCAAGTTTCCCGCGCGTCGCATCCTGGCGCTCGAAATCGCGTTTTTGTCCCTGCTGGCGATTTTGCATCTGGCTTATGGCGACCCGGAACTGCGCGCGCTGGCGCGGGCCGGACAGGGCGGCGGTTACGTCGGCTGGGCGCTCAGCCAGCTCATCGCCGGGCTGCTGGGTTCGGCAACCGCGCTGATTTTTTACGGCGGGCTGTTCGTTTTTAGCATAGGTGTCGTCTTGGGGATGCGCCGCGCCCATATCCAGAAGGTGCTGCAAGCCGGCGCCCGCGTTTTGCAGGACTTTGCGGCGCGCATGGCCGAACCGCCGCGCCGCCGAAAGCCCGCTGCCCCCCCCCAACCGGAAGCGCCCTCGCCTGAAGCCGCCCTTCCCCCTGCGCGCCGCGCCACCAGCAGCATGATCGTGCGCGTCCGTTTCGATCCATCCAGCATTCCGCCTTCAGCGCGCGCCGGCGCCGCGCCCAAAGAACCGCCGCCGGGCGAGAGCGTCCTCGCGCCGCGAACCGACCGCCTGGAGATGAGTTTTAACGCTATCGGCACACTCAAAGGCAAAAAGCTCAAAGGTATGCAGCAGGTCGAACGACCGGATGGGCGTATCAAACGCTATTTCACCGTCGCCGACATGAAAGAAGCCAAACGTATCGTCAAGCGCGACCCCCACCTGCCGCCGCTGGAACTGCTGCGCGACATCGAACTGAACATGCCCGACGAACAGGAAATCAACACCAACGTCGTGCTGATCGAAAATACGCTGCTGGAATTTGATATTGACGTGGATGTGGTTGAGGTTAAAGTCGGGCCGACCGTCACGCAGTACGCCGTCCAGCCGTTTAAGGAAACCACCACCGGCGAAGGCGAGACGGTGCTTCAGCGCACGCGCGTCAGCCGGATTGCGTCGCTTTCCGGCGACCTGGCGCTGGCGCTTTCGGCCAAACGCCTGCGTATCGAAGCGCCCGTACCCGGCCACAGCTACGTCGGCATCGAAGTGCCGAACCGCAACCCCAGCATCGTCGCCCTGCGTTCGGTCTACGAAAGCAAAACCTTCCAGGATCAACTGGCAAAAGCCCGGTCGCCGCTGTACGTGCCGCTGGGACGCGACGTATCCGGCGCGCCGCTAAGCGTTGACCTGGCGCAGATGCCGCACCTGCTCATCGCCGGTACGACCGGCTCCGGCAAGTCGGTTTGTATCGCCGCCCTGACGGCTGCGCTGGTGCTGAACAATACACCGGACAAAATCAAACTCATCATGCTCGACCCCAAAATGGTCGAACTCAGCCGCTTCAATGGTCTACCACACCTGCTCGGCCCGGTAGAAACCGACCAGGAGCGCATCATTGGCGTGCTGCGCTGGTGTACCCGTGAGATGGATAGGCGTTACAAACTGCTGGAAGAATACGCCGCCCGCAACATCGAAATTTATAACTCGCGCCTCAGCCGCCGCCAGAAGGACGAATACCTGCCCTACATCGTCATCCTAATTGACGAAATCGGCGACCTGATGCTCTCCCGCCCGGAAGAAACCGAAAAAACCATTACGCGCATCGCGCAGATGGCGCGCGCCGTCGGAATGCATCTGGTCGTCGCCACGCAGCGCCCCAGCGTGGATGTCATCACCGGCCTCATTAAAGCCAACTTCCCGTCCCGCATCTCCTTCGCTGTCGCTTCCAGCGTGGACTCCCGCGTCATTCTGGATTCCATCGGCGCGGAAAACCTGCTGGGTAAAGGCGACATGCTTTATCTGGCGTCGGACGCCGCCGGCCCGCGCCGTTTGCAGGGCTGTTACGTCTCCGACGACGAAGTGCGGTCGCTGGTTAACCATTGGAAGGACTGGCACGAAGAACAGGTCGCCAAAGGCAAGCTGGACGAAATCGGCATCGGCCCCTGGGAGCGCGGCCTCACCCGGCGCGAGTTCCTGGCCGAAACCGACCCCATGCTGGAACAGGCTATCCAACTGGTGATCGCCGAAGGTGAAGCGTCCGCCTCGTTAATCCAGCGGCGGCTGGGGCTGGGGTATCCGCGCGCCGCCCGCATCATGGATTTATTGTTTGAACTGGGCGTGGTCGGCGAGGCCGAAGCCGGAGGCCGCACCCGCCGGGTGCTGATTAAACCCGGCCAGGACCCCTTCAAGGAGATTATGGAAAAGCGTGTTAAAGGAAAGTAAGAACCTATCCATAAACCGATTGATCTGATAACAGAACAGTGGGCTTAAGCCCACTGTCTGGTGAGTTTACGGATAAACTCTAAGGTATCGGCATCAACATGGTGGACTTTATAAGCTCATTCCTCGATAACCGACCGCTCCCGCGCGATACGCGGGGGCATCCCGCGCATCATCTCTTCAACATCCAACCCATCATCCAACTGCGGCCAGTAGATGCTGAGTTCATACAATTCGACTTCTTGCCGCTGCTGCTGGGTCGCGTTAGCTAACCAAGGGTGACATTCCAACGGATTACCGATGACTCACCCGTCGGCCAACCGCAGGTAAACCATCTTTTCTCGAAATTCCACAGCAATCACGCGATTCTGACTTTCATTCATCTTCATCACTCTCCGGCAGATACAATCTATCCCATTCCATCAGCAAGAGTGCTTGATGGCTGCGCGCGATTTATAAGACGTAAAGATGATAAACTGATAACCCGCTTCGCGCAGTACAGTTGGCATTCAAACCACCTTCTTTACGCCACCGGGCGGATGCAGTCCGGTGTGTCATTGCCGGGGCGGTTGACCATCTTCGAGACTTCGTAAGCGCGCATCGGCGCGGGGTCGTAGGGTTTCATCAGGGCTTGCAGCACCGAAGCCGGCGGCTCATCGGGCGACAGCCACAGCGCGTAATCGTCGCGCCGCAGGATGACCGGCATCCGGTTATGAATCGGCTGCATGAAGTCGTTGGCGTCGGTGGTTAAAATCGTGCAGGTTCGCACTTCATCCCCCTCCGGGCTGTGCCAGACTTCCCACAGCCCGGCCATGCCGAACAATTCGCGCTCGCCCAGGTGGATGAACAGCGGCGCTTTGCCGCCGCTGCGCGCCTGCCACTCGTAAAAACCATCCGCCGGGATGATGCAGCGCCGCCGTTTGAAGGCCGCTCGAAAGGCCGGTTTTTCCGCCGCCGACTCGGAACGCGCGTTAATCATGCGGCTGCCCATAGACGGGTCTTTCGCCCACGATGGAATCAGCCCCCATTGATAAAAGGTCAGCTCCTGCGGCTTCTCGTTGGTCACGACGGCTACCGGCTGCGTCGGCGCGATGTTATAACGCGGCGGCAGCGAAGCCGGCAGCGTATCCAGGCCGAGCGTTGTTTGAATGACATCCAGGCTGGTAGTTAACACAAATCGTCCGCACATGGCACGTTTTCCTGAAATAAAAAAACGGGGATATGGTTTTGACCTACCCCCGTATTATACCACACTTTTAGAACAAATTATCGCTTTTTGGGCGGTCGTCCCATTTCGGAAACCTGCCGCACGATTCCCAACCCGGCCAGCGCCAGGGTCACAATGTCGCCGGTCGTTATCGGGCGCGGTTTGCCGCCCCCGCCGCGCGCGTCCTCCTCGGCGGCGCGCGCGTACAGATACGACGTGATTAATCCGAACAGCGCACCGGCCAGTAGGCCGACCACATAAACGCGCGGCTTCCAGTCCGGTGTTGAACTGCCCCCAGGGGTGATTTCACTCATCCTGCTCGTCCTTTTCTGGCGGTAATGCCAGGCGGTCGAACACGCCCAGCAGTTTATCGAAAAATGCCAACTTCACACTCAGGTTAACGGTTGTCTGGTTGATCTTCTCCGTAATGCCCTGCGTGCCTTCCAGCGCGCGCTCCGTCATCCGTTCGACGCGCGCCAGACCGCCGCCGGTTTTGTGATGCAAAACACCCACGCCGGCTGCCGCCGCAACCATACCGACAGCGACCGGAAACAGGCACAGTGCCACCGGACACAAAAAACAGATCATCAGCAGCCAATCGGCAACCAGCGAAACCTGAAGTCGTTTGGGCAGCAGCACAACCGCTGTGATGCCCACCAGTACCAGGACAAGACCGCCCGCGAATGGTAAGATGATGTGCAGCCGCATTTCGCGGCGGTGCGCGCGTTCCACCAGTGTTTGCCGGTCAGGTGCCATGTGCACTCCATTTGGGATACAGTGAAATTGTACCTCGGAAAATGACGCCGGCCAAATCAGCCGCGCCGGAGAAAGAGCCGCTGTGTTAAACGACAATATTCCGATCAAACAGCGCCTGCATATCACCTTTGGAAAATTCGAGGCGCTCACATATACCAGCAATCTGGATGTCGCCAAACTGTGGGAACGGGTGCTGCGCCGCGCTAACCTGCCGATTTTATACTCCGAAGGTTTTAACATCCGCCCGCGCATCGCGCTGGCGTCCGCGCTGCCGCTGGGTATTTCCAGCGAATGCGAAATCCTGGATGTTTCGCTCAAAGAACCCATCCCGCTGGACGGCCTGGCGGAACGTCTGGCCGCCGTCAGCCCGCCGGGGCTGCGTATTATCAAGATCGTCCAAGTTCCGGTTCGCGCCCCGGCCTTGCAAACGCTGGTTCGCAGCGCGGAATACCGCATCCGGTTCGAGGACGGCCTCAGCCCGGAGCTGATCGCGGCGCGTATCCAGGAGCTTTTGCAGGCCGACAACCTGGATACCCGGCGCGAACGTAAGGGCAAAATCACCACCGTTGACCTGCGCCCACTGATTTATGACCTGCGCATGGATGAAAACGGCGACCTGCTGGCGCATCTGGCCGTCGGCGACCGGGGCAACCTGCGCCCTGACGAACTGCTGGAAGCGATGAACCTGGCCGATCAATTCGT
>JAPKMO010000188.1 GCA_026645945.1 Anaerolineae bacterium | reverse complement strand
TGTAACCACCAAAACCGGACATCAGACCGACGATCATATAAACGCTGAGGATGATTAAACCGGTGTTCAACCCCGAAAGACGCGCGGCCTCCGGGTTGCCGCCAACGGCATACACGTATCGCCCATACTGGGTATAGCGCAAAATCACATGGGCGATCACCGCCGCGCCCAGAAAGATAATCACCGGAATGGGAACCAGTTCACCGATGCGCCCTTGTCCCAGAAACTTAAAGTTGTCGTCAAAGGCGCTGATCGGCCCGCCGTTACCCACCAGCAGGGTCAAACCCCGGAATGCCGACAGACCGCCTAAAGTTACAATAAACGGAGGGATTTTGAGCTTTGTGATGGTCAACCCCTGCGCGAACCCACCGGCCAGTCCGACCAGACAGGCGATCAGAATCGCGCCTGCTACCCCCACGCCGGAGGTTTCGCCGGCGGTTGTGTCCAGCAGCCCCGTCCCGCCTTTATACACTGCCGCCGCCACGATGCCAGACAGCGCCAGCAGCGACCCAACCGACAGATCAATGCCGCCTGTCAGAATTACAAACGTCATACCAATGGCAACCAGGCCGGAGATGGAAGCCTGCCGGGCAATGTTGAACAGATTCAGCGGCGTTGGGAACGAATTCGGCTTAAGGGCAGAGAAAAATATCACCAGCGCCAGCAGGAAAATAAGCGCGCCAAACCGCCCCATGAACGCTCGTAAGCTGAACTGATTTTGTCTTGCCGCTGCTTCTGCCGGAGCGGCGCTCTTTGCTCCTGCCATCATGCCTCCTCGTATTTTCCAACCGACAGGCTGCTTTCTTCACCCGTCATCATCGCGCCCACGCGCTCCGGTGTCGCTTCTTCGCGTGTCAGTTCACCCACCAGGTCGCCCTCGTGCATCACCAGGATTCGGTCGCTCATCGCCAGCACTTCGGGCAGTTCCGACGAAATCATCAGAATGGCAACGCCTTCTTGCGCCAGTTGGCGCATCAATGCATGGACTTCAGCCTTTGCGCCCACATCAATACCGCGCGTGGGTTCATCCATAATGAGGATTTGCGGCTTCAAGGCCAGCCACCGCGAAATAACTACCTTCTGCTGGTTGCCGCCGCTTAAATCCAGCGTGCGCTGGTCAAGGTTCGCCAGCCGGATATTCAGTTTTTCGACGTAGCTGCCCACCACCTGCCGCTCCCGTCCGCCGCTGATGAAGCCCCATTGCGCCACGTCGCCCAATGACGCCATGCTGGTGTTCGCCTGCACCGACATCGCCAGGAACAACGCCTGGAGTTTTCGGTCTTCCGGCACCATACCCATCCCGGCGCGGATAGCATCGCGTGGGCTGTGAATCGCCGCCGGGCTGCCTTTTACGTAAATCTCGCCGCTGTCGCGCGGATCAACGCCAAAGATGCATCGCGCCAGGTCGGTACGCCCCGATCCCACCAGCCCGGCCAGCCCGACGATCTCGCCCCGGCGCAGCCGAAAACTGATTTGAGATAGCACTCGTTTCTGCGGGTCTTCAGATGTGCCGGTTTTGCTCAGGTTTTTCACCTCCAGCACCACATCACCCGGATGGCTCTCGCCCTGCCCAAAAAATTCCGCTACCGGGCGGCCTACCATCATGCGGATCACTTCATCGGCGTTTGATTCGGAAGCCTGCACCGTGCCGACGAATTCGCCATCTCGCAGCACTGTAATCCGGTCGCAGATTTGAAAAACTTCATCCATGCGGTGCGAGATAAAAATCACGCCCAGGCCCTGCGCTTTCAGGTCGCGCATGATGTCAAACAAATGCTCGACTTCATTCTCGGTCAGCGCGGAGGTCGGTTCGTCCATAATGATAATTTGCGACTTGACCGACAGCGCCCGCGCGATTTCCACCATCTGCCGTTCGGCCACGCTCAGGTTTCGAACCGGCGTCGTGGGCGGCAGACGGATACCCAGCCGGTCGGTTAATTGGCGCGTTTGCTCGTGCAGTTTGCGCCACTGAACGAACGAAAACCGGTTGGGTTCGCGCCCAATGAACACGTTCTCAGCAACCGTCAGGTTGGGCATCAGGTTCAATTCCTGGTGAATAATTGTGATGCCCAGCGTTTGCGCGTGATGCGGGTTATTCACCTCGATTTCTTGATCGCGCAGCAGCACCCGACCGCTATCCTTGCGGTATACGCCCGACAGGATTTTCATCAGCGTGGATTTACCGGCTCCATTTTCTCCCAGCAGGCCGTGAATCTCGCCCGGCAGCACCTCCAGATGTACATCATGAAGCGCCTGTACGCCGGGAAACCGTTTGCTGATGCCCTCCATCTTCAAAATGGGCTGAACGTTCATAGCGCGCTCGCTGTCCCAGGGTTAACCGTTAAGCCGGCGGCACGACGCCGATAGTCAGGACGATATTCGCATACAACCGCTGATCGCCAGAAGCGACCACCAGCGAGACATCCCGTCCCCGGCACATATCGTAAAAAGCGAACCGTTCCACCGGCTGGAGTTGAAGATCAGGAATCAACCGGCGAAAATCGCTATAAATCGGCGGCTCGCTGCCGTCCGCCGTCTGCATCACGTGAACAGCCTCGACTGGAACAGCCGTGAGGATGCTGCTCAGAATATCGGTCACGCTCGCAATGCCGGGGCATAAATTGAGGAAAACATACTCAGCCTCAGGATTCGCCCCCGTGATGAACGGATAATTGCCGTCGGCGATTAAAACCTTGCTGCCATGCCCGGACATGCCAAGCGCATTGAGGATGGTAGGGTGAAGAAGTTGAGTTTTAAGCATGATTTTTATTGTCCTCATCAAGTAGGTATGACCCGAAAAATCGCCGTTTTTGAGCGCCTATGCTGTCGGAAAACCCGCCTCCAGCAGCCGGTTTTCGACCCAGACGCGCGCCGCCGCGCAGACCGCCGCCGAGTCGTCGCGGTCATCATTCCACATTTCAATCATCACCGGGCCGCAAAAACCCATTTCGGCAAGCTGGCGAAAAGCCGCTATAAACGGCACATCTCCTTCACCAAACGACACGCGCCGGGGAACACTGGGGCGCGCGTCCTTCACGTGGATGCCCACTAGATGCCCGCGCGCCGCCGCGACCTCGACCTGCACATCACGCCGGTTCACCACCAGGTTTCCGATGTCCATATACAGTTGCAGATAAGGTGAATTGACCTTCTGGATGACGCTGACTGCCGTCGTGGGCGAATCGATGTAGCCGGCTTCCTGATTTTCTAACCCCAGCAGCACCCCGCGCGCGCCCGCCCAGGCCGTCCCCAACCACAGAGCATCCTCATAGCGCCTCCGGCTGTGTTCGTCGGGACATTCGTCCGGCAGTGTGTCATAACCGGCTACCTGAACGATACGGATTCCCAGGTCAACAGCCAGATCAAGCGTCTGCCGGAGAATTGTCAGCCCACGTTCGCGGATCGAAGCATCAGCACAGCCCAGCGGATATTCTCGGTGCGCGCTCAAACACAGGGTGCGTATCGGCATGTCCGCGCTCTCAATCGCGCGGCGCAGTTCCCGGCGCTGTACGGGCGACCATTCCAGACGGCCAAGCCGCTCCACGCTGGGGTCAAGCGACATCTCTACGAAGTCGAAACCCGCCTCGGCAGCCAGCGCCAGCCGCTCCGCCCAGGTAACGTTTGAAGGCAGCGCCTTCTCATATATGCCGATAGATAAGCCCAAAAACCGGCTCATAACAATTCTGTTCCTGAAATAACTATTTTTCCCTGCCGGCCTTGCAGCATCGCGGCTTTCAGGCCGGGATGCTTTTTATATGAGCAACCGGCAGCTCTCCCGCTCGATAAGTTCAACCGGCAGCATCATCCGGCGTGGGGCGAATTCGACATCCCGCTGTTTGATGCGCGCCAGCAGCATTTCGATGCTGACCCGCCCCATTTCGGCAGTCGGCTGCGCGATCGTGGTGAGCGACGGACACATGGCGCTCGCCAGAGGAATATTGTCGTATCCAACAATCGAAATGTCTTCAGGCACATTCAGCCCGGCGCGCCTTAAAACGCTGATCGCGCCGACCGCCATTCGATCATTGGCAGCAAAAACTGCCGTTAGGTTCAAATCTCGGCGCAGCAGTTCTTCCATGCCCTTTGCGCCGCCGCCATAATGGAAATCACCCTGCACGATAGCATCATCTGGTAAGGTTATCCCAGCTTCATCCAGCGCGCGGCGAAAGCCCGTCAGCCGGTGCGCGCTCAGGCTTAGCTGGTTTGGCCCGGCAATATAACCGATGTGCCGATGCCCCAGGCGCGTCAGATATTCCCCCGCCATATATCCGCCCTGCTCGTTGTCAATCAACACCTGGTCAACCGCCAGGTCGCCCAATTCCCGATCTACCACCACACAGGGTACGCGCGCCTTTAGAATAGATTGCAGCGGCGCGAAACTGTTGCCCGATGAAATCAGGATGATGCCATCAATCTGTTTAGAGAGCAGGGTATCCACGTAAGCGGCTTCTTTCGCCTCCGACCCATCTGAATTACACAGGATGACGCTGTAACCTTCGTTAAAACCAACGTCCTCAATGGAGCGGGCAATCTCCGCAAAAAACGGGTTGGAGTTGTCGGGGACAAGCATTCCGATGATACTGGTTTCGTTGCGCCGCAGACCGCGCGCCAATGAATTCGGGCGATACCCCAGCACGTCAATCGCGTTCCGCACCCGATCTACGGTCTGCGGATCAACAAACCGCGTGCCGTTGATGACATGAGATACCGTTGCGACCGATACCCTGGCGTAGGCTGCTACATCGCGCATCGTTGGCATAAAACCGCATCCGGCGGTTAACCGCCCGCGAAAACGTTTACCGTAAACGTTTACTTATACTATATCTCGTATTGCGGCCCTGTCAAGCAGCCGGATTGGTGATATTTCACAAATCCGCCAGCTCTACGATCACGCCTTCGTTCGGACGCAGTTTCAGTTTCCCATCCATCGGTTCGCTGCGGTCAAGCTGCGTCGAAAGTGCGATCTTCCCCGCAAATTTTATGTCGAGCTCGCGCTCCCTCACGCCAAAATTCAGCGCGACACAAACGCGCTGCCCCTCGTAAGTCCGCAAATACACGTAACAGTCCGAAGGAATCCCCTCGCCCTTCACCGAACGATAATCGCCCAACCGCAGCGGCGCGCTCTCGCGCCGGTAGGCGATTAACCGCCGATAAAGCATCAGCATCGAGCGCGGCTCATTTCGCTGTTTTTCTGCATTGACGGTCTTATAACCTGCCGCTACCGGCAGCCATGTTTGCTTGCCTTTGCTAAAACCAGCATTCTGGCTGTCATCCCACTGCATCGGCGTGCGCTCAGGGTCACGGGACATGCCCGGCACGTTGATACCATACGGGTCCTGCACGGCTTCCTGCGGGACAGGCACGTTTTCCATGCCGATTTCCTCGCCGTAATAAATAAACGGTGTGCCGCGCAGCGTTAGCAGCAGCATGGCTGCCACCCGCGCCTCTTCAAGCCCGATCCGGCTGGCAAGGCGCGCCTGGTCATGGTTGCCCAGCACGTAATTCGGCCACCCGTGTTTGGGCAGCGCAGCTTCATAAATCTCAACGGATTCCTGCACGTCGGCGGCGAACCAGGGCGTCAGAATCAGCCGAAAATTAAACGGCAGGTGCAGCATATCGCCGCCGTTTTCCGTTTCGCTGCCGTAAAGCCCGGCCAGGTACGCCGGCGTGCCGAAGTAGTTCACCTCCCCCACCATCACACGCTCCGGGTATTCGTCAAACACCTGGCGAAACTGGCGAATAAT
>JAPKMO010000187.1 GCA_026645945.1 Anaerolineae bacterium | reverse complement strand
GGTGCTGCCTGTTAATGTCTCCAGACTTAAGGCTTCTTCTAGCAGCGTTTCATCGGCCAGCCAATCCAGCGGGTCGGCGGCGGGTTCGCGGGCGGCTGGCGGCGCTGCAACCGAAGGCTGTGCCGGGCGCTCTTCTTCTTCGTCGGAAAACGCGCTTTCAAGCTCAAGGTCGGCCTGTTGGGGTGATGTCGTTTCCTCGACAATCAGCTCCTCGCCGCCATAATCTTGCAGCCAGGCTAACGGGTCAGATTCGCCGTCCTGAACCGGCGCAATATCGCCTTCGTCAAAAGCGGCGATCTCAGGCTGCGGCTCGTCAACCAGTTCGATGCCGCTCTGGTGCAGCCAGGCCAGCGGGTCATCCGCGCCCGGTCGCGCCGCTGCGGGCTGCGCGCGGGTTTCGGCTTCGACCGGCGCAGCCGGCAGTTCATCTTCCGGCGCTTCATCTTCAGGTATCAGGGATTCGGGTTCAAGCTGGGGGAATAAATCGGCAGAAATCTCGGCAAAAGATGGCTCAAAATCGGCTTCCGGTTCGGCGGCGGATGTCTCCGTTTCTTCCGGTTCGTTCAGGGTCGCCAGCAGCCCGGTTAAACCGCTCCTCCTGGGCTGGTCGGCTTCTGGTTGGGGTTCCAGCCAATCGTCCGGCAGTTCGGTGCTGAAAAGATCATCTTCAAAATCCGGCATCGGCACGTCATCGGACGGCTGATCGGCCACCGGCATCGCGCTCATCCAGTCGGCCAGGTCGGCTTCCGATTCCGCCACCGGGGAAATTTCTTGCAGCCAGTCCGGCGTCCGGCGGATGATTTCCTCCCGCGCGCTGGTGCGGTAGTCCAGTTCCTCCAGGCGGAATATGTCGTCGGGTATTGTTTCCCCCTGGGCGATTTCCAGCGCCAGGTAGGGGTCAACCGACTGGATATGGCTCAGATACCGCTGCGCGTCGGAAGGGCGCTTAACCGAGAGCCACAGTTCCGTCAGGATGCGGTTGGCCTCCAGGCAGTCCGGCAGCGCCCGCAGCACCTCCAGGGCAGTTTCGCCCGCTTCGACCGGATACCCGCCCTCGTTATAGGTGCGCGCCAGCAGCAGACGCAGATCAACCCGCTCCGGGCTGCCGGCCAGCGCCTTTTGCAGCGTGTCTATCGCCTGCCCGTACAGGCCGTTACGAACGTACTGGCGCGCCGCCGCGCCCGCCGTCAGCTGGACTTTGGCCTGCTCCACCCGGCGGTGTTTGCGGTACAGCTCGCGCAGGCTTTCGATGATTTCCTGGTTATTGGGTTCCTGCTCGAAGGCGCGTTCAAGATGCCAGATGGCCTCGTCCACGCGCTTGAGGTTCAGGTACGCCTCGCTTAATCCCACGTGGGCGATATAATCATCCGGGTAAACGCTGAGTACCCGACGGAACACGTCGCCGGCTTTATCCCAGCTTCCGGCATAAATCAGGGCGCGGCCCAGGCAGCGATACACGTCGGCGTTTTTAGGGAAATGTTTGAGGATATGCCGGCAGTGATGAATCACTTCGTCGGTCGCGCCATCGTTAAGCAGGGTATCCAGTTTTGCGAGATAATCTCTTAAACTGATGTCAGCCATAACCTGTTCCGCCAATTCTAACGCAACGCGCCCGGTAGCTTATAATCCGAATTATAGCATAGAACGAAAAAACCCACCCGCCACCCGAAACGTAAGAAAAAACACCTTTAGCGCGATTAAACCGTCAATCGGTGTGAAAAATGGTTCAAAAGTCCCCCCTCATCCTGAACGCTGTTTTAATGTTTTTTCTATCTTCGTCCGGCCCGGCGCAGCCGCCGCCCACCCTGGATGATTTCTGGGACGGGCGCGCCGAGTGGGTGCTGGACATCGCCGACGTGGGGCTGCCGGTCGGCGAAAGCGATACCGTCAGCCGGGACGACGGCATGTTCTGGTCATACCTGCACGCCAGCTACCCGTCCGCCGGAGTAGTTGACCAGTGCGGCGAGCCGGTGGAGTTCCCCGGCTGTCTGACCCGTTGGGAAAGCCGCGACGGCGGGCGCAGTTTTAGCCTGCCCATCCCGGTCTGTTTGATGCCCTGCCAGTCCTGCCCTTGCGACGATATGCGCGATCACATCACCCACCAGCAGTACCCGCGCGTCTTTTTTGCCGAGGATACGGCATATCTGGCCTACGAATGGCGCGCCCAGGTGATGCTGCGTTCGTCCCCCGACGGCCTGAACTGGTCGGACTGGTCGTACCTGCTGACGCCGGGCGGAACCTGGCCGAGTTCGTATGCGCCGTGCGGCCCGGTGGAAAAAATCGGCCCGCATCCCAATATTCGCGGCGAGGCGCATGACTGTCTGGTGGGCGCGCCGCCGGGTGTGTATGTCGAAGGTGATACGCTCTACGTTTTTGTGGCCGCCGGGTCGTCGCCGGGACACATGCGCTGTTACAAGGGCGACCGGCGCGGCAGACTGGACGGCCTGCGCCGCTGCAATGCCGACCCGCTTTTTGCCGGAGCGGACGAATACGGCCCTCTGGACATCACCGAAGGGGAAGCCATCAACCCATACTTCGACTTCCGTTACACCAGTTCCGCCGATGTGCTGAAGGTTGGCGACCGCTATTATATGGCCTACGAGGGTATTCGCGGCCCCGACGTGCTGGAACGCGGCATGGACACGCAGTTCGGCCTGGGTTTCGCCCGTTCTGCCGGCCCGGCTATCGACGGCCCCTGGGAAAAATTCCCTGGCAGCCCGGTTATCATGCCGGTGGCTTTTAACTGGGGCATCGGCCATGCCGACCTGCTGGTGGTGGACGGCCAAACCTGGATGTACACGGCCACGTCCCAGACCACGCGCGGGCGGTACGTTCTGCGCTGGAAAAACCAATAACCCCGTACAAAACGCTGTGGGAAAGCCGCTCGTCGTCATGTATCAACGAGAAAACTTTGGGTAATTTAACACTTGTCACTTAGGTAATGCGGGTTAAACTCATAGAGTCCCCTTGTAAAAATTTGCACGAAGGAGGGAAAGTATGCGTAGAGTGTTGTTTTTGCTGCTGATCTTTGCGCTGGTTGCTGCGGCCTGTGCGCCTGCCGCCACGCCGACCCCCACGCCGCGGCCGCCGACGGCGGAGCCGACCGAGGAGGCCACTGCCGAAGCGGTCGCCGAGCCGACTGAAGAAGCGACCGAAGTGGCTGCCGAACCCACTGAAGAAGTTGTTGAGGCGACCGAGGAAGTAACCGAAGTGGCTGCTGAGGCGACTGAAGAAGCGACCGAAGTGGCTGCCGAACCCACTGAAGAAGTTGTTGAGGCGACCGAAGTGGCTGCCGAACCCACCGAAGAAGTTGTTGAGGCGACCGAGGAAGTAACCGAAGAACCGACGCCCGATAAAGCGGCGACCGGTACGGCTGTAGCCGCGCTCATCCAGGGAACCAGCACCGCCAGCGCGATGGCCGTCCAGGCGACCGCCACTGCTGCTGCCGAAGCCCGCGCCGCCGCTGCCGCTGAAGTGACGGAAGAAGCCGCTGTTGAGGCGACTGAAGTGGCTGCCGAACCCACTGAAGAAGCAACCGAGGAAATGGCTGCTGAACCGACCGAGGAAGTCGTGATTGAAGAGGCCACCGAAGAAGCAGTCGTCGAAGCGACGGCTGAGCCGCCCGCTGCGGCTGAAGAATTCGTTTTTGGTATGGTGCTGGTGGGCTTCAAAAACGACGCCGGCTGGAGCCAAGCCCACTATGAAGGCGGCCTGTACGTTCAGGAGAAAATTCCCGGCTCACGGATGGTGTTCGTTGAAAATATCAACGGCGGCAATACCGAAGTGCCGTTCGAAAGCGCCATCGCCGAACTGGTAGACCAGGGCGCGAAGCTCATCTTTACCACTTCTGACGAACACGAGGAAGACACCAGCAAGATCGCGCCGGAATACCCGGACGTGACATTTGTCAACATCTCCGGCGACGACACTTACACCGGCGAAGCACCGGAAAACGTCGGCAACCTGATGGGGACGATGGAATGGGGCAAGCTCGTCGCGGGCTGCGCCGCCGCCCTAACGACCGAAACCGGCAAAATCGGCTATCTGGGGCCGCTGATTAACTTCGAAACCCGTCGTCTGGCCGCCTCCGCCTATCTGGGCGCGCGCTACTGCTACGAGAAATACGCCGGCGGCGACCCGGCGGAACTCCAGTTCACCGTTACCTGGATCGGCTTCTGGTTCAACATCCCCGGCGTCACGCTCGACCCGCTGGAAGTCAGCACGCAGTTCTTCAACGAAGGCAACGACGTGGTGATCTCCGGCATTGACACCACCGAGGCGCTCACCGTCGCCGGCCAGCGCGCCGCGCAGGGCGAAAAAGTGTGGGCCGTACCGTATGACTTCCGCGATGCCTGCAACGCCGCGCCGGAAGTCTGCCTGGGCGTGCCGTACTTCAACTGGGGCGCGGCTTACGTGGACGTGGTTTCGGCGGTTCAGGCCGGCACATACCAGCCGGAATTTAAGCTGGTGGACCCGGACTGGTCAGATATCAACAATCTGGATACCACCGGCATCGGGTTCATCGTCGGCCCGGCCTTGAGCGAGGAAGACCAGGAATCGCTGGACGCTTTCATCGCCGAAATGACGGCCTTCGCCACCGACAGCACCAACGAGGGTAATATTTTCCTGTGGGTTGGGCCGCTGGCCTACCAGGACGGGACGGAAATCGCCGCCGAGGGCGAAGCCCTGCCGTTTATCGCGCCGTTGGGCGAAAAACCGAGCATCTGGTATCTTGACCAACTGCTTGAGGGCATGTCCGGGGCGAGCAAGCAGGAATAACGTTTAGGCGCATGAACCAGCTTAATCTGCATACTGGCAGTGGGCTAAAGCCCGCAGTGGGCTAAAGCCCACTGTCGGAGGTTAGGTATGCTCATCTTGTTGGTGTACTACTAGCGCCACCGGCAGAACAAGGGGCTTAAGCCCCTTGTTCTATAGCTTCGCCGCGAAGGGGTGGGGTTCACAAGATCCGCCCCTTTTTGTTACGAGCAATTGCTCACGGCAGGCCGTAAATCCGCGCCGTATGGTCTTTGCTGGTGGTGGCGATCAGTGTTTGATCGGGGCTAAAAACCACACCTTCCAGCCAGTCGGCGCTGGTGAAGGAAACCAGCAGCGCCCCCGCCGCCGCGCTGTACACACACAGGCTGTCGCTGGTGGCTTCGGCGATCAGGCTGTTGTCCGGGCTGAACACAAAACCGACAATCGTCCCCCGGCAGTCACCCAGCCGCAGGATTTCCGCGCCGTCGGCGGGGTTCAGCAGCACGATGTCAAAGCCGTCGGTGGTCGCCAGTACGCTGCCGTCGGAGGCAAAAGCCAGCAGGCTTTCGTTGGAAAGGCTGGCCACCGACGCTTTAGGCAGCGGCGTGGCGAAGTTTAATTCCTGAAGGCCGGCGACATCCCACAGCCAGAGATGTTTGCTCCACTCGGCCAGCGCCAGCGTGGCACTGTCCGGGCTGAACACCGCCGCGTTCATCAAAAAGGTGTGGCCGACGGTCGCCATCACTTCCGCGCCGGTGGCCGTCTCCCAGACGTGCGCGATATTTTCCGAACTCGCGCTCGCCAGATATTTGCCGTCCGGGCTGAAGGCCACAGCGCGGATTTCGCCGGCATTGGGGCCCGTCACCAGCTTGAGCGTTTTGCCGGCGGCGTCCCACAGAGCGATTTTGCCTTTAGCGCGTCCGCTCGCCAGCAGCCGCCCGTCCGGGCTGAAGGCCACCGAGTAGGCTTCGTCAAGCGAATTTTCTTCCGTGCCAGCCAGCACGGCCAGCTCGCCGCCGGCGGTATTCCACAGGTGGACATTAGTAAATGTGTATTGTCTGATCTTTTGCGCTCTCCACGACAAAATCAGGTGTAGTAAGCGTTTCCTGAAGGCGCTCTTTTTTGCCCGATCATCTCTGGATGGTGACGTACTCCCCACACCTAAAGGTGGCAGAAACTGCCGTGAACCGTCGCCGCGTAGCGCAGGGCTGCACCTCGATTGGTGGGTACTTGCCATTGCTTGCTGACATCCTGCTTCGTCCTTTTCTCCGCCCCACATTCTACT
>JAPKMO010000186.1 GCA_026645945.1 Anaerolineae bacterium | reverse complement strand
GGAACACCTGGAACAGTTCCATCACCTTCGCGCCGACCGAACCGTACATCCGGCTTCTGCTGCCCAACTGCGCCGAAACCAGCCAGGTGATTTTGTCGTGCGCGTTCGTGCCGCCCATGTAGGCCGAAGTGTCGTAGTGTGGGAAGTGTTCGCGGATTTTGTTATAAATGTCGGTCGAGGTCAGGTACGACTCGGCATCCGAGTCCGCCACGTAGCTGGTTTGCAGGTTGACCTTCTGACCCTGTGCGTAATAATCAAAATCGCCTTCCATCACGGCGTTGCGGAAGCCGATCAGCACCAGACCATGCACGCGGTCAATATTTTTGTTGGCCCACTTCACCATCTCCGGCACAAAGTCCAGGTTGCCGGGGTAAACTGTCATGCCGAAGAATGCCGTCATACCGCCGACATCATACACCATATCGGCGTAATACTGGCGCAGTTCAAACAGCTCCGTTTCGCTTTTGCCCTTCCAGTGCGGGCGCTGCTGTTCGCTGTCAATGTGGAAGGTGAAACCAATCGCCCCGGCGCGTTTGAGTTCTTCGACCATCGGGCGGTTGTTTTCCAGTTTGATGCCATTCGTTAGGATGAGCGGCTTCATTTTGAGGCTTTTGATGTAGGCGACGATTTCCATAATGTCCGGGTGAATCAGCGGTTCGCCCCCGGCGATGGAGATGTTGTCGCAGTTGCGCCACTTTGCCAGCAGGGCGATTTCTTCCTTGATCTGCTCTAGCGTTTTATGCCCCTGCATTCCGTTGATACGGTAGCAGCCGCGACAGTAAGTGTTGCATTTGTCGGTGACTTCCAGCCAGCCGATAGGGTTGTCATTTCCCGACCAGGGAAACCGGTACATATTACGCTTCGACAGTTCCATTTGACTTTTCTCCCTCGCTTGCTGCGCCAGCGGGGAATTCGGGCGGGGGTGGTTAGAACATCCCTCCGGCGCAAAAATATTTAGTGTCGCTAAACATTTTAGCGCGGATATTTAGCTTAACGAAACATTTCATGTAAAAAAAGTGACATTTGTCATGTGTCCAGCAGAAGGCGGACGTTTAAACCCCAGGCCAGATACAGGGCGCGCCAGAAACGTTTGAACTGTGTGATGGAGCGGTCATCGTCCGGCGCGTCATGAAGCTGGAACGGATACCGTTCAAAGGCATCCTCCGGCGAGGTGGACAGGCTCATCAGTTCGTTGGCTTCCAGATCGCGCGGGATGATGCCGAAGAAAATCAAAACAACGGCGGCATAGGCGGGTTTGAGGCTGCCCATCAGGAACAACATCTTAAAAACCTGGTTGCTGGTGACAGTGATTTCGCCCAGTTTGCGCGCCAGCACGCCGCGTTCCTGGAAGTACGGCTGGCCTTCGGCGCGCAGGGCGCTGACTTCGGCGGCATCGTCATTCGCGTCCTCGATGGCGCGGCGCAGCAGCAGCCAGGGCAGCGGTTCGTCCGGCAGGGGCAGCCGGTTGAGCAGCCACAGTTCCGCCGCGCCTGAGATAGGGTATTCGATCAACCCATAACAGCCGAACGGCTCGCCGAAGTTGTTGGCCGGGCAGCCCAGGCAGTGGTCGGCCAGCGGCGTCAGTTCGGCGGCGGCTTCCAGCAGGTCTTTGACCATCACTACGCGGGTTTCCGGTTCGCCGGCGGGCGTGCTGCGGGTCATCTCGAAGCCGATTTCGGCGGCAGGGCGCAGGTCGCCATTTTTGCGGAACAGGTCAATCACGGCCTGGGCGCGCGCCCGCCCTTTGATGCGCTCTAAAATGCCCGGCGTCGAGAGTTTTTGTTTGGGGATACACTGGTAATCAATGGTGTAGTCAATCGCCATAAAAAGTCCCTGGTGGTCGGTTTCGCATTATAACACACGCATCACTCCCCACGAAGGCGGCTGAAAACCAGCGTATCGCGCAGCGTGCCGTCGGTGGCCCATTCGTCGCGGCGCAGGCAGCCCTCCAGCGTATAGCCGGCGCGGCGGGCGACGGCGGCGCTGCGGGTATTACGCGCGTCGCAGCGGATTTCGATGCGCTGTGCTTGAAGGGTATCGAAAGCAAAGTGGGTGATGCCGACGACCGCCTCGGTGATGTATCCCTGGCCTTGCAGGCTGGTGCGCACCCAGTAGCCGATTTCAAATGATGGCAGCGACCAGTTGATGCGGTGCATCCCGCTGCCGCCGACGAACAGGCCGTCGCTGCGGCGAAACAGGTACAGCGCCAGGTCTTCGCGCAAAATGAACCGGGCCGCCATCCGGCGCGAGTGGGCTTCAGTATCGGCGGCGGTAGGGGCAGGATGCACCCAAGGCATCCAGGGGCGCAGGTGGTCGAGCGACTCCAGAATCGCCGCGTTCACCACCATCCCATCGCCGGGGCGCGGCGCGCGGATGAGCAGGCGCTCCGTCTCAAAGTGATCGGGAAAATCCAGCAGGATGGGGTTCGGGTAGCCGGTCATAAACGCACCTCACATTAAATTTGCATGAATTATCCATTAAATTCGTAGAATTCGCCAACCCAGGCAAAAAATTTAAGGCCGCTGCAAGCCTGGCGGCGCGCATAATAAGGCTGTTACTCTATAAACACCGCAGCGGTGAAAACCATGACACGTTTTCTGAAAAACAGGCTGTTCATTTTTGTAATCGTCGCGGCAGGCGCGGCAGTTTTTACGGTGGCGCTGGTCAGGGCCACCGGCATATTATGGTGGGCGCCGACCTGCCGGGGGCCGGGCGGTCTGCCGGTCGGCGGTCAATGGAGCAGAGGGGCGTCCATGCCGGAGGCGCGGTTGGAGCCGGCGTTCGCGGTGCTGGATGGCCGCGTGTACGTAGTCGGGGGCATGAAAGCCGGCTGGCTGGCCTCTAACATGACGCAGATTTACGACCCACTCAGCGACCGCTGGGAAACCGGCGCGCCTGTGCCGGTAGATGTTCACCATGCCACGCTGTCGGCGCTGGGCGGCTACCTGTACCTGGTCGGCGGTTATGACGATATGGGCAAAATGATGCGCGCCGAACCGGACATCAGCCAGGGGTGGCGCTACGACCCGGACGGCGATACCTGGACGCGCATCGCAGATATGCCCGCGCCGCGCGCCGCCCATGCGATGGTGGAAATCAACGGCCTTTTGTACATCGTGGGCGGGACCGGGGAAAACGCGCGCAGCGTGTGGGTTTACGACCCGGCCAGCGACAGTTGGGACACTTCGCGGCGCGGTCTGATGCCGACGATGCGTGAACACCTCGCGGCGGCGGCGCTGGACGGCCAGATTTACGTGGTGGGCGGGCGCTGGAACAATGTCAACACCGGCGCTTTCGAGAAGTACGACCCGGCCAGCGATACCTGGACGACGCTGGCCGATATGCCCACCCCGCGCAGCACGATGTCGGTGGCCGTTTTAAACGGACGTATTCACGTTGTTGGCGGTGAAGATATGGTGACGGCCTGCACACACGTCGCCCACGAGGTTTACGACCCGGCCAGCGATACCTGGACGGCGCTGGCGGCCATGCCCACCTCGCGCCAGGGCATGGCATCGGTTGTGGTTGGCGGGCAGTGGTATCTTATCGGCGGCTCCGTCGGCTCGGCGCGTTTTGCCAACCGGGGACTGACCGGCCTGATCGAAATCTTCTCTCCGGGTGCGGGGGTATAGTATCGCCAACAGCAGTTGAACAGTGTTTGCAGAATCTACAGAATCGAAAGGATCAGATATTAAAGATGAAACGACCGTTGGTATTGCTCATTGGCGGTGTATTAATCCTGACCGGTGTCGTTGCGGCTGTGCTGGCGGGGCAGCGGGCGCTCAATGTGCTGAACGCGCCCAAAGTCTGCCCGGAGCAGCCCGCCCAGATCGAAACGATTGACGGCACGTGGCAGAGCGGGCCGCCGCTGCTTCAGGGGCGTTCTGAGGTGAAAGCCGCCGCGCTGGACGGCCAGATTTACGTGGTCGGCGGCCTGACAACCAATAATGCCCCGACCAGCACCGTGCAGGTTTTTGACACAGCCGCCGGCGAATGGCGGGAGTCCACGCCGCTGCCGGTGGCGCTGCACCATATGGGCGTGGCGGCGCTGGATGGGCGGGTGTACGTCACCGGCGGTTACGATGATGCCACCTGGAAGGCCGATGTAAAAGACAGTTGGGTTTATGACCCGGCTGCGGACACCTGGGTGAGCATCGCGCCCATGCCGGGGCCGCGCGCCGCGCACGAGATGGTGGTGCTGAACGGCCTGATTTACGCGCTGGGCGGCGACGCGCCGGACGACCCACACGCCGTTTGGGCCTACGACCCGGCAGCGGATACCTGGGAAACGCGCGCGCCCATGCCCAGCCCGCGCGAACACGTCGGCGCGGTGGTGGTGGACGGCCTGATGTATGCCGTCGGCGGGCGCTGGCCGGTTTTCGGCAGCAATCTGGATGTGGTTGAGGTGTACGACCCAGCAGCAGACACCTGGGAAACGCGCGCGCCCATGCCCACGCCGCGCAGCGGTTTTGCTATCGGCGTGGTGAACGGGTATATCCACGCCGCCGGCGGCGAAAATTTACCGTCGCTGTGCGTGATCGCGCAGCACGAAGTTTACGACCCCCGGAGCGACACCTGGTTTGCGGCGGCCAACCTGCCGACGCCCCGGCACGGCGTCGCCTCAGTGGTGATCGGCGACCGCTGGTATACGCTGGCCGGCGCGACCGGAACCGGCGACGAGACGCAGCGTTCGTTCAGCAGCGTGGTCGAACTGTTTATACCTGGCGCAGAGTCGTAGGGGATACTGTGATTGTTAGTTCCCTCCCCCTGCCCCCTCCCCAAATCTTGGAGAGGGGTTAAAATTTTATAACAGAACTATAAGTACAATTTATACAAAGCGGCGACCCGAACGGGGACGCATGTCCCCTGAGGGATATAGGGGGGAAGGTTCACAACGGAACTAGCAATCAAGGTGGGGGATAAATTCGGAAGGGCAGACAAAAAACCTCCAGTACCGGGGCAGGTAAGGTGATAGGGGATAGACAGCAGGGCAAACAAGGGGCGTAAAGCCCTTTGTTTGCTACAGGCGTGTGCTGACCGTTTTTGCCCGCCGCTTTGTGCGACAATTTGAACAACTGCTCAAAACGGCTTAAAAAAGATGTGTCAACTTTTGTGGGATGTGGTAATATCGCTGGCGTAGAAGCCGTGCCGGCGGTATTGCGTCCGGCAGCGTAAAAAGTTCTTTTAAGCGAGGAGAATCCTTGAAATGAAAAAACAGAGTCTCTTGATTTTACTGGTCGTAGCACTGCTGGCGATAGCTACCGTACCGTTGCTGGCGCAGGAAAGCCTGATTGAGAGCGTCTGTCTGGTGACGGACGTAGGTAAGGTTAACGACGGTACATTCAACCAGTTCGCCTATGAAGGCATGATGAAAGCCGTCGAGGACTTCAACCTGGACTCCACCTACATCGAAACCCAGGCGCAGACGGACTACGACACCAACCTGAACCGCTGCATCGAAGAAGGTTACGATGCCATTGTGACGGTTGGCTTCCTGCTGGCGGACGCGACCCGCGCCAAAGCAGCTGAACGGCCTGACGTGTATTTCATCGGCGTGGATCAGTTCGTCGGTGAGGACGCCGACGGCAACCCTGCCCCCAGCAACTATGTCGGCCTTCAGTTCCGCGAAGACCAGGCCGGTTTCCTGGCCGGCGCGCTGGCGGCGCAGCTCACCGAGAGCGGTATAGTCGGCGGTGTGTACGGCATTGATATTCCGCCGGTTGTTAAATATCGCAACGGTTTTGAGCAGGGCGCGAAACTCATCAACCCGGACATCAAAACGCTGGGTGTGTACATTGACAGCTTCACCGCCCCCGATCGCGGCGCTTCGGCTGCCGGGCAGTTCATCGGCGAAGGCGCGGACGTGATCTTCGGCGCGGGCGGCCCGACCGGCTCCGGCGGCATCACCCGCGCGGCGCAGGATGGCGCGCTGGTCATCGGCGTAGACCAGGATGAATTCCTGACCACCTTCGGCAACGGCGAAACCCCCGGCGCGGAAAACCTGATTTCGAGCGCCCTCAAGCGCGTGGACGTGGCCGTGTACACGGCGATTGAAGCGCTGGTCAACGGCGGCGAGGACTTCCCCGGCGGCACAAACCTGATTATGTCGGCGGAAAACGACGGCGTTGGCTTTGCCGAGCCGCACCTGGCCGAAGACAGAGTACCTGTCGAAGT
>JAPKMO010000185.1 GCA_026645945.1 Anaerolineae bacterium | reverse complement strand
GACTGCCCCGGCCTCGGCAACGATGGCCTGTGCCAGCCGGATTGTTCGGTCGGTGATGGAGGGCGAAAGCTGTAAATACATGCGCGCCAGCCATTCGGGATAACCCGTCCCGGCGGCGCGAAGCTGGTTGGCGGTCGCGCCGCTCATCAGGCTGGTCACGGTATAGGTGTCGCCGCGCCGCAGCACACGAGTCGGGCGGATGACGGAGATATTCATCGAGGCGCGGATTTCGTCGTCTGGGGCGTAACGCAGATCGGTGCGCGTGGGTAGGTCTATGCGGGCCGGCTGCGGCGCGGCATAAATCAGCCGCGAGGCGTTCAGCCCAATGGTGAACTGCTGCTGAATGGGGTCGCGCCCGCCCAGGAAGGTCGGCTCCTGCACGACGTTGAGCGGCCCCTGTTCGACCGTCAGGCGTGTGGTCGCGCCTGGCACCCAGCGCCCATTGT
This sequence comes from Anaerolineae bacterium, assembly GCA_026645945.1. GTDB lineage: Bacteria > Chloroflexota > Anaerolineae > Aggregatilineales > Phototrophicaceae > CFX2. The sequence goes on along the minus strand of JAPKMO010000185.1, from coordinate 5,808 downwards.
CATAAATATCGAAAATGCGCGACCGCCAGTAATAGCGGCGTCCCGGCGGCGCGGAAACGACAAAAACGACCTGCTCGCCCAGTTGAATCGCGCCGCCCAGTTGAAGCGAGTCGCTGCCATAATAATCGGCGGTGGTTGGCCCCTGGGTTTCGACGGTTGTAAACAGGCGGTTCCACAATTCGCTGATCTGGGCGAGAGGGTCAGATTGCAGGAACTCCTGGAACTTATTCAAACGCTCCTGTAAATCCTGCGAGGGCGCGACCCAGGCGACGGTCATGGCGACCAGCGCCAGAATGATACCGACGCGGAAAAACTGGCGGCGCACGCTGCGCGGTACGCGAATTCCGTTGACGTACCAATCCCAGGCACGGGCGTCCAGGTTGGAGCGGATGACCAGCAGCAGCGTTAGGAAGCTAAAGACGATCAGATAAGCGTCCAGATTGGCGCTGCCGGTGTAATAAATGCTGTTAGCAACCAGAATTAAACCCGGCGGCAGGACGGCCCGCCAGATGCGATCAATGCGAAAGATGTGCCAAGCCGCGTTGTAGCCCAAAAACCAGAACAGGGCGGCCACCAGCAGCGTGAACACCAGTTCATCCTGGTTGATGCCGCCGGAAATCGCGTCCAGAATCCAGCGCAGCAGGCGGGATAATACAGTGTAAGCGCCTTCGGCCAGGCCGCCCGGCTCGTTGATCGAAGCCACCAGCAGCACAAAACCGAGGCCATAAATGCCGCTCATAAAAAGCGCCAGCAGTTCGTTGTACTGGCTGCGGGCCAGTAAAAAGCCGAATCCGACGCTTAACAACAGCACCGGCAGAACGGTATTCATCGCCAGCGGCCAGCCGGAGGCCGCCAGCGCCAGCGCCGGCATCAGCAGCAGCAGGGTGACGGCAGCCACCGCCAGTTCATCGCCGGGGGCGAACAGATTGCGCCAGCCAAAAACCAGCCGGCGCTGCCAGCGCCGAAGCGGGGATACAACAGGATTAACGCGAGTGGTCATGCGCGAACTCGTACTCGAAAACAAATGAGGGATAGTCTGATTCCCTATCCCCCGCCAACGTCTTCATTGTAGTCGGATAACGTTCGGCTGGCAACCGTTGGCTGGCCTACGGCTAATACGACATCACCGTGATTTGCAGCAGCGGCAGCAGGCCGTCCTCGTTCGTGCCGGGCGCGGCGATTCGCTGCTGATCCTGCCAGAAATAAACCGCCAGGGCAATCGTATAGGTCGTCCGCGCAGTGGGGAACGGCAGCGTCAGGGTGCGCTCCTCGATGTAAAACTCGCCTGGCTGCCAGCGGCTCGTCTCTGAGGGGGCGTCCGGCGGGTATACCGGCTGCGGGGCTTGGTCAACGCTGTCGGCCAGCCCGTCCCGCCAGTGCAGCAGATACAGCCCCACGCTGTAATCCTGCGCCGGCGGCTCATCCACCGACCACCACAGCCGCAGATGGATGCTTTCGGCCTCCCGCCGCACCAGCGGCCCCGTCCAGGGCAGGCCGTTTTCCAGCACATCCACGCCATGAAAGCGCATCCCGTTGGCGAAAGGGATGCCCTCGGCGTCCGGCGGCGCTTCGTACAGGCGGAATAGGCAGCCGGGCGGCCCGACGAACTGCCGGCTGACACGTCCCCGCGCAGCGGCCTGCTGCATCTGTGCGTCTTGCGCGCCGTCGAAGATGACGTGCCAGACGCGGCGGTAGCCGGTCGGGTCGGCCACGAAGGTCAGGCCGTTGGGGAAGTATACGCGCGTGTAGTAGTCCCACTCCTCCGGGCGGCCACACTGGTTGCCAGGGTCGGCCAGCAGGACATCGCCGGGCAGCAGGTTGGCTTGCAGCCAGCGAAAGTTGCGGTTGAGTTCGGACAGATTGGAGAAGATGCTGTATTCCTTGAACGGCACAGGGACGAACAGCAGCCCAAGCAGGATGATCGTCGCGGCGGCAGCCGCCGGGCGCGGCAGATGAGCCAGGCCGCAGCCGGCCAGCAGCGCCAGGCCGGGCATGACCCACCAGGCGTAACGCGCCGAAAAGAAGCCCAGCAGGGGATTGGTGAGGTACAGCAGCAGGGGGACGCCAAACGCCCAGACCAGCAGCGTCAGCGTGACCGGTCGGCGGGCGCGGCGGTAGATCAGCAGCCCGGCAGCGGCGTACAGCAGCATCCAGGCCGGGAAGGCATAACCGGTCCAGTTCCAGAACAGCTCATAAAACGCCTGGTGTAGGGGCGGTGGGCTGAGCTGCGCGGTGGCGGCGGTGCGGATGATCGCCACCTGCGCTTTGGCCGCGATTTCCGGCAGCGCCAGCAGAACGGCGGTTAACCCCGGCAGCCACCAGCGCCAGATGGCGCGGCGGTAAACCAGCAGGGTATACAGGCCGAGCATCGCCAGCGCGCCGGCGGCGGTCAGCGAGGTGTAAAATAGGGCTGCCAGGCTGAGGCCGAGCAGCAGGCCGCGCCGGAGGCCGGGATGGTCGAAGTAGCGTAAGGTCAGCCAGAAGGCCAGCGGCAGCAGGGCGAGCGCCAGGGCATAACCGCGCACTTCGAGGCTGATGAGCGCGGCATACCCCAGCCCGGCGTAAGCCAGGGCGGACAGCGCGGCAGCCTGATGGCCGCCGAGACGCCGCGCCGCGCGGTAGAGAAAGGCGACTCCGAGCAGGAACAGCAGCACCGACGAAGAACGCAGGATGATAGGGTGCATCCCGGCCAGGCCGCGCCACGCGCCAAGCATGAGGTAATACAGAGGCGGCCAGTCGTAGGGCGTCCAGCGGATGATCTGGGCGGGGCTGCCGAGGGTCTGCCAGACCGACCAGATTTCGTCCTGGTTCATCTGCGGCTCGTGCAGGCGTGGGATGCGGCTGGCGGCGATCAGCAGCAGCAGGGCGGCCAGCAGAATCGCCAGGGCGCGCGGTCGGTTGGGCAGGGGCAGCATGATGGCGTGTGTCTCCGGGCTGCAAATAATTCTCAATGACGGCGATTATACCCTACTCACTCGCGTGATTGCTGCGTATACTATTAATGTATCCAGGTTGGCCGGACGGTCGCTCCCCTGTTTCGGCAGGGGGGAGGAAAGTCCGCTCTCCACAGGGCAGGGTGCTGGCTAACGGCCAGGCGGGGCAACCCGACGGAATAGTGCAACAGAGAGGTAGATTGCCCCCTTGTGGGGCGAGGGTGAAACGGCGGTGTAAGAGACCACCGGCGCGGGCAGCGATGCCTGCGGCCAGGCAAACCCCACCCGGAGCAAGGCCAAGCAGGCGCATTGGGGCGGCCCGTCCCGCAAAAAGCGCCGGGTAGGCTGCTAGAGCTTCAGGGCAACCTGAAGTCGAGAGAGATGGCCGTCCACGACAGAAAGCGGCTTATAGGTCGAACTGGATACAATTAATAACCCCGCTGTCTGCGGGGTTGTTGTTTTTATCGGGTTATTCGCCCGGCCTGGCCGGCAAATTCCGCCGCGTTCAGCCTGCCGGGGAACACGTATTCGTGGAAATGGGTGGTCATGGTTGCCCGGCCAGAACGATCAATCATGTACGCCTCGAACCCTGGCAGCGATTCGATGAAATAGATGCCGTCGCGCCCCATCGCAAAAGCCGCCGTCGCAAAACGATCCGCTTCCAGCACATCCGGGCCGATCACCGAAATGCTGACGATCTCGTCCAGCGCCTCGCCGCCGCGCGGGTCGTAGATGTGCGCGCCGCGCATGTAACTGCCCGAAGTCGCAATGCCGCGATCAACCAGCGTCACCGTTTTGACGATCTGGCCGAGATCAAACGGGTTGCAGATGCCGACTCGCCATGCCTGCCCTTGCGCGTTGTGGCCGTAAACCTGCACGTCGCCGCCGGCATCCACATAAAAATTCCGAAACCCCTGCTCATACAGCAGCGAGGCCGCTTCATCAATGGCCCAGCCTTTGACGATGCCGGAGGGATTAAAAGTGCCGTTGTGCCAGACATCAAAATAACCATTCGTTTCCTGGCGGGTCTGTTCCGCCAGTTCGAGGATGATCTGCATATCGGCGCTGGCATCGGTCAGCGCCAGCTCGCCCCGGTTGACCCGCGAAACCTCGCTGGTTTCCTTGAACGGGCTGAAGGTCTGGTCAACATAGGCGAAGTAGGCATAAACCGCGTCGAACGCCCCGGCGTCTGCCGAGGCGTCCACGATTTCTACGGTGATGGGCATCCCCATCAACCATCGAATCTGTTTCATAGGTCAATGCCGATAGCTGCATCGAGCAGCGCCGATTCGAGCGACCGGACAAAGGCGCGGCTGCTGTCGGTGGCGCGCGAAACAAAATCAATATCCGCGTCCTGTGCTTCAATCGCCTCGCTAATCAGCGTCGGCAGCGCGTTACGGGTGATGATGTCGGATTCGTAGGTGCTGCGCGGATAGTCGGCAATCAGAATATCCACCAGTTTACCGTCTTCGATCACAGCCACGACCTGCATCGTTCCCCAGCGTCCGGCGCTTGCGGCATCGCCGTAATACTGCCCATCGTAAAATTCCGCGCCTTCCACTTTTTTAGCGGCCTGCTTCGCCGAGGTGGTGTCCTGAGCGGGGGCGAGTTCGACTGCCGGCGGGTTGGTATCCATCCCTTCCAGGTGATTATGCCTGCCGCCGGGGCGACCGGGGAACCTGCCGCGCTGCTCGATGGGGGAGGCGATGGCGTCGGCGTTCAGCGTGGTGTCGCCGGTGAGCGCGCTGACCCCTGAATAGCCTGCGGCTGCGCTGGCGATGAGGAGCGATGCGCTGAGGGCGTTCCGTTTCCAGTTTTTACGATTCGATGTTTTCATGTTTCTGTCTCCTGATGTGATATTCGATTCAGTTTATGGCGCGAGCATCGGCCCGTTTTGTGCGGTTAACCAGCCAGCCAATAGGGCGGGCAATGACGATGACGACGACGGCAGCGGCGAGCAGAAACCACAGGTTATAGGCCACGCTGCCGAATTCGTCCCAGCGAATGTCCAGGAGTCCCGCGCTGCCTTCGCCTGGCGGCTGGTTAACTTCACCGACGGCCTCGCCTTTCAGCCGGGCGGCCAGCTCGGCGACGGTGACGCGGCCGCTGTTGACCACCGCCAGCAGGTTTTCCAGGCTTCTTCCCCCGGCGCTCATGGTGGCGGATACTTGCTCAATGTCCACACCGGCGGCGGCGAGTTCGGCGGTAAGTGTTTCCAGCGTCATCGTGCCTGCCGGCGCGGTTCGTGCGGCGGCGTCCTGCACGACGGTCGTTTTGCCGTCGTTTTCGCTGGTGTCCCTCTGGACAGTTTCCGGCGGCGCGCCGCGTTCCTCACCGACCATCGCAAAACCGCCGTCTCCCGCCGACATGCGGATGAGCATGGTGGTGCTTTGCAGCGGGCTGACTAAATCGCCCTGTGACCACAACACCGCTCCGCTGATGACAACGACCGCCAGCAGGATGAAAAACCCCCGAACGCTGACATGCTGTCTTCTGACTGGGTGTGCCATGCTGTATCCTCCTTAACCCTGGTGTGGCTGCTCACGACGCCCAGGCAGCCAGCCCAGCAGGTAGCGCGCGCCGTTGACCTTGATCCACTTCCAATGCACTGCCACGTGCAGGGCGACAATAATCAGCGCCAGTTCCGAATCGACCATGTGCAGGGTTTGCAGCGTCCGCCGGAAATCCTCGCCCAACGAAAGGTTCAGCCCCAGCGTGCGCGAGATGAGAATGCCGCTGATGGTCACGAAAGCCATGTCGGCAAACAGCAGCACGTTGAGGACATAGTTAAACCGGGACTCGTGCAGCAGCTTCCTGAAAAATGTCCGTGTGATGTTGACGATCCAGCTCCAGTGAAGGACGATATGCACGATGA
>JAPKMO010000184.1 GCA_026645945.1 Anaerolineae bacterium | reverse complement strand
TCTCATCGAGAATGGTATAATCCGCCGTTTCCTCCAGATAGGCGTTCAGGATGAACGGCAGCCACAGCAGATCGTCCGAACAATTGGTGCGCGGGCCGCCGCCGCGCATAGAAAACCACCAGTGCAGGACATCACCTTCTACGAACTGCTGCGCCGCGTGCAGGAGAAGCTGCCTGCGGGCATAGTCCGGCTCGCTCACCAGGAAAACCTGGCTGTCCTGCAGCTGGTCGCGGAAACCATATCCGGCGGAAACCTGGTAGAAAGCCGATTTTCCCCATAACCGGCAGGAAATGGCCTGGTATTTCGCCCAAATATTCGTCATCAAATTCAGCGCGTCATCGGGCGTTTCCACCTGCTCGGCATCCACGAAACGCGACCAGAAATCCCGCATCGCCGAGAACGCCTGCTCACTCTTTTCGGCTGAGGTAAAACGCCGGATGAGGTCGTCAGCATCCTCATGACCCTCTTCGGCGGCCCCCAGGGTAAAAACCACCAGCTTTGATTCCCCCGGCTGCAAGCTGACGGCCACTTGCAGGGCGGCTATCGCGTCGGTGAAACGCCCTGTCCGGCCTGCCAGTTTCGGCTCGAACATGGCTTTAGGGCGGTCATCATTGTTGTAAAGGCCGATGAAGGATTCTTTATCGCAGTCGAAGGACTTGAGCGGTTCGCTGACAGCCATAAAGGCCGTGTAGGGCCAGGAAACGTTGTTGTGCCGCCCCTTATCGTCCGCAAAACCCCACAGGCATTTGCGGGCAAAAACGGCCTGCCCGCTCACATCGGCAGAAGTTTCGATAAACAGTTTATGGAACTCGCGGTGTTCATCGGGCGCAAAACCCAGCAGCCACTCGGCATAGGAGGTCACATCGAGTTCGCGCGTTTCATTGCTGTGGTTGGTGAGGCGCAGTTGAAAGACTTCCAGCGGAGCATCGGCGGCTACAAAAACGGTCAGGACGCTTTCAATATCTTCAACCCGCTGAACGAAGCGGGAATACCCCACCCCATGCACGACCTGATAGTGCTGGTACGGGCGCATAACGGGTTTATACGCCGCCGACCAATAGGTCTGGCGCTTGAGGTCACGAATGTAGACATACTTACCCCAGTTATCTTTGATTAAGTCCTGGAACGACCGGGTAATACGATTTTGCCCGGCATTACCGCGCCAGCTGTACCCCGACCCCGTCTGTGAGATCATCATGCCGTAATCGCCGTTGCTGATGACGTTGCCCCAGGGGCGCGGCGTGAACGGCGTATTGATGATATATTCCCTGCCGTCTTCCGTAAAATATCCGTAACGGCTCTCAAATTTTTTGTTCATTCAGCCTCAAAAACGTGCATGAGTTTACTTTTTGTGAACCTTAGGATAAGCTATCTGTCATCGGCCAAGTGAAACGGTTCACTTGACTATGAACCTACCATACTTATGTTGCGCTGTCAACAGAATCGTATCGCTGTATTTCAAGTCAGTGGGTGGCGTGTCCGGATTCTTTTCCATTCCGGCCAGCCCTCAAAAGCCTAAGTGCAAATGATTGGATAAACGAACCATGACCACAATTCGAGATGTCGCCAAACACGCCGGTGTAAGCGTCACTACCGCCTCGTATGCCCTGAACGGCATCGGCAGCATCGGCGAAGCCACCCGTAAACGAGTGCTGGAGGCTGCCGAGGAGCTTAACTACCACCCTAACGCTTTTGCCCGGCACTTAAAACACCGCAAAACGCAAACTATCGGCGTTTTTATCTCGCGCTTTGGCGGCTCGTTTTACGAGGAAATTTTGGAGGGGATTCACAGCGTCATCCTGGAAACCGACTATGAACTGCTCGTCTGCCCCGAAAGCCGGTCTGCCCGGCGCATTTTGCTGCACCGGCAGGTGGACGGCGCAATCGTGTTCGACTCCAAAATCTCTAACGAAGCGGTTCTAAAACTGGCTTCCCGCCGTTTCCCGATTGTGGTTCTGGACCGTTTTCTGCAAGGCGAATTCATTCTGCCCCTGCTGCTGGACAACCCTCAAGGCGTTCGAGAAGCCTTTGGGCATCTTTATCATCAGGGACTCCGCAAGATGGCCTTCGTCGCCGGGGCGATGGATTCTTTCGACAACGCGGAACGCATGGCGACCTTTTTAGCCGAGGCCGAACAACACGCCCTGTATGTTCCGGTCTACCAGGGGAATTTTACAGAAATCTCCGGTTACGAAATCGCCCAGACGATCCTCCAGTCCGGCGAGTTTCCTGAAGCGGTCTTTTGCGCCAACGACCAGATGGCGCTTGGTTTTCTGCGCGCCATGAAAGAACACGGGCTTCACGCCCCGGCCGATATTGCCGTCGTTGGTTTCGACGACATTCCCCAGACCCGCTACATGCAGCCCTCGGTCTCCACGATCAGCGCATCCCGCTTCGAGTGGGGTATGACAGCGGTTCGCCAGCTTATTGATTTTCTCGAAAACGAGTCTCCTTTCCAGCCGCGCCGCATTCCAACCCGGCTCCAGGCGCGCCAATCGTCTACGCTGTAGGCTTCTACCGGAGAAATGGTGTATGCAGCAGGTTTCACTCCTTTACCGCGAACTGCAAGGCTCGATCAATTTTTTCCTGGATTTCACCAATCTTGACCCGCACAGCCCTGGATATGGGCTGACGGTGGACTGCACCCAAAAACCGGAAGTCGCGTCTATCGCGGCCACCGGCTTCGCGCTTTCCGCATGGGTCATCGCCGGCGAACGCGGCCTCCTGCCGCCGCGCCGGGCGCTGGAAATCACGCGCGGAACGCTGCACACCCTTTTACATCATGCCGCCCATCATCGCGGCTTTTTTGCCCACTATCTGCACATGGATACCGCCCAACGCTGGGGCAGGTGCGAGTATTCCACCATAGATACGGCGCTGTGCTTGAACGGCGTGATTACAGCATCCGCCTATTTTCAGGATGCCGAAATCCACCAGATGGCAGAGGAACTGCTGAAACGGGTGGATTGGCGCTTCATTACGTTCGAGAAAGACGGTCGGGCGCTGTTCCGTATGGCCTACAACCCCGACAGGGACGGCGATTATGTCGGCGATCAACCGGGGTTCATCGGCCAGTGGGATATGGCCGCCGAACAAAAGATGATGTACCTGCAAGCCGCCGGGCAGATTGAGCCATCCCTGGCACGCCGTTTATATCAGGGCTTCCGGCGCGATAAAGGCCGGTTCAACGGGCAGGACATCATCATCACCCCCGGCGGCACGCTGTTCGTTTACCACTTCAGCGATGCCTGGCTGGATACCGGGCGCTACCTCGACCCGGACGGTGTGGACTGGTTCAACAATACCCGGCTGGCGGCGCTCGCCAACCGCCAGTTCTGCATCGAACACGCCGGCCAGTTCAAGACCTATCACGCCAACAGTTGGGGACTGAGCGCCGGCGACAGCCCTTTCGGGTATGAAGTGGCAGGGTGTACCCCGGCGCTGCACGAACCCTATCACACCGGCACGGTGTCCATTTACAGCGCGGTGTCCTGCCTGCCCTACCTCCCGGAAGAAACGCTGGCGATGATCGAATATTTGTATCGTGAGCATCCCCGGACGTGGGGCAAATACGGCTTTTTTGACTCCTACAACCTCGCGGTTGACCCGCCCTGGTACAGCAGTTCAATCTACGGGATTGATAAAGGCTGTTCGCTGCTGATGATCGAAAACTACCTGAGTGGGCTGATCTGGAATACATATACCAACAGCCCTTATATTCAAAATGCGCTGAGTGTTCTGGGTTTCCGCAAACGGCAGTAAAGCCAAAAGGAAATATAAAGTGAGCTTATTTTACGCACAGGATGGTCAATTCTGGCTGGACGGCCAGCCGCAGTTTATCCAGGCGGGCGAATTTCATTATTTTCGCACTCCCGCCGACCAGTGGGCGCACCGCCTGAGGCTGCTGCAAGGGGCGGGGTTCAACGCGGTAGCCGCTTATATCCCCTGGCTGTGGCACCAGCCGCAGCCGGATATTTCCGACCTGCACGGCCACACCCACCCCATGCGGGACCTCGCCGGGTTCCTCGACCTGGCCGCAAGCATGGGGCTGTACATCATCGCCCGCCCTGGCCCCTACATCATGGCCGAAACCATCAATGAGGGCATCCCGCCCTGGGTCTTCGACCAGTACCCTCAGGCGGCGTTCACCGATCAGGACGGCAAAACCCAGAATATCGCCAGTTATCTGCATCCCGATTTTCTGAAGTGTGTTGAGGGGTGGTATCAGGCGGTGTTCCGGGTGTTAGCGCCGCGTCAGGTCACGCGCGGCGGCAAAATCCTGCTGATTCAACTGGATAACGAGATGGGTATGCTCCAGTGGGTCAGGAACATCGTGGACACCAACCCCAACACGCTCGCCCGTTTCGCGGATTACCTGCGCGAGACTTACGGGGAGCGTCTTACACGGCGCTGCACCGCCGCTGACCTGACCGGCTTTCTGCGCGAGCAGATTACCACCCCCCAATCACCTTATGCCATCCCCATCCTTGAGGACTACCGCCGTTTTTATCGCCTTTACCTGCGCGATTACGCAGCTTTCCTTTGGCAGTGCGCCAAGACGCACGGTATGGAAGTCCCGCCGGTGGTCAATATTCACGGCTTCGCCAACGGCGGCAAAACGTTCCCCATCGGGCTTTCGCAGCTGGTCGAAGTGATGGAAATGGACGGCATCATCAGCGCCACCGATGTTTATCCGCTGTTCATTGGCGAGGGGAATTTCCACCAACTCCTGCTGGTCAACGAAATGACCAAAGCCCTGCAAAACCCGCAGCAGCCGCTTTTTTCGATAGAGTTCCAGGCCGGCGGAAACCAGGACTTCAGCGGCGCGCAGTCCTCTTTCTACGATTTACACAGCCGGTTGTGTATCTCCTGCGGGATGCGCGCCATCAATCACTATCTATTTTTCGATGGCGAAAACGACCCGCTGCTCAGCCCGGTTAAACGGCATGATTGGGGGCATCCCGTTCGCAAGGATGGCACGCTGCGGCGGCATTACGCCCGCTACCCCAGACTTTCCCGCGTATTGGCGGCCTATGGCGCCGATTTGGCGCTTTCGCGCCCCAAAACAATCGCCACTATCGGCTTCCTGCTCGACAACTTCATGACCGAAGTCAACAATGCCTTCACCCGCCCAGCCGACGACATCCTGACTCACCAGCGCGATGTTATCCTGTTCGACCTGCTGGCGCGCGGACTGGCGCTTACACACCGCCCATTCGACGCGCTCGAACTGTCCCGCGCCTCCCTCGATGCGGCGCAAACGCCCGTCCTGTGGGTGATGATGGAAAAGCAGTGTGATGCCGCCGTCCAGCAAAAGCTCGTTGAGTATATCCGTCAGGGCGGCAGACTGATCCTCGCCGGGCGTATGTGCGAGGAAACTTTCGACCACACACCCTGTACCATTCTGCAAGAAACCCTCGGTATTCAGCGCCTTTACAGCGATCCGCCTTTTACACCTGCTGGCATTCAGGTTTTTGACTATCACGGCGTTCCTGTTTCGTTTCTGGAACGGTATACCGGCGAGTTTGACGAGGTGTTTGCCACTTCGGCGGAAGGGCAGGCCGTCGGTTTTATTAAACAGGTTGGCACCGGACGGGCGCTGGTGTTCGGCGCGGCGCTGGCGGCCAACACGCTCGATGATCTAGACATCCTGCACCAGATGGCAAACCGGATGGACTGTCCGCCTTTATTCACCCTGAGCGATTGGGCCGATGTGCGCCTTTCGGAGGGCGAAAACGGCAGTTTCCTGTTCGTCAGCAATTACCAGGACGACCCGATTGAAACCGTTATTTCGTGTGCCGGCATCCCTTTGCTGGGCGGGATTTCCCTGTTGCTGCCGGCACGGCGCGGACTCATCCTACCCATAGAATGGCGGCTTAAGCCGGGGATTGTGATTCATTACCTCACATCTGAAGTCATCGAAGTGATGGACGAGGGCGCACGGCTGACGATCAAAACAGCGCAGGCAGAATTTTTTGCCGAAATAAGCCTGACAGGCTATCACTGTGATGACTCGCTCATCCTTCAGCGAACCGGCGAGCAGCGTTTGAAACTGCATGGTAAAAACGGCGTTATCGAGCTGGTCAGGGGGACGGCTGACACAAAACTGTAGTGACCCCAAAAAGTTGGACACGAAAGTGCCTGTGCTTATTTTAGCACTGGTTCTGGCTGCCGCGTCAACCAGTTCGCCTCAAACTCCGCAGGCGTGAGATAGCCTAACGCCGAGTGAATGCGCTTGCGGGTGTACACGTCCTCCAGAAAACGCCCAATCCGCTGGTAGGCATCGTGAAAGTCGGCGTACT
>JAPKMO010000183.1 GCA_026645945.1 Anaerolineae bacterium | reverse complement strand
CAGGCCCCTCTCCCTCGGGGAGAGGGGAGAGGCAGCATTTGCGGCTGCTGCTGGTTACGGCGACGCTGCTGGCGCTGATTCGCCCTGAGGGCGCGATTTTAACGCTGCTGGCGGTAGGGGCGGCTGTGCTGCAATGGTGGTTAACCCCTCCCCCCGTATACCGAGAGGGGGGGCAGCGACGAGTCATAACGGCACGATATGTCATGTCCCTGCTGCCGCTGCTGTCAATCGGCGTGCAGCCGGTGGCGAATCTGATTTTCACCGGTTCGGCGGTGGCGTCGGGTAACGCGGCCAAGTCGGTTTTTGGCATCGTGCCGTTTGAATGGAGCGAGGTTGTCCGGCGTATCATAGAGAACTTCGCGCGTATGTGGGGCGAGTTTTTCACCGGCATCAGCCTGCGCGAGGGCATGTACATCCTGCCGGGGATGCTTCTGCTGGCGGTGGTAGGGTTGGTATGGTTAGTGAGGGCAAGACATGCCTCGTCCCTGCGGAGTCGTGTTTTTGTCGCTCTCATCATCTTCGGCTGGCTGGTGGTGGGTACGCTGGCGGTGTCCACGCTGGATACGGCCTTCTGGCACTTCAAACGCTACCAGATGCCGTTTATGGCGCTGCTGTTCCCGCTGGCGGGGTGGGGGATAAAAGCCATCAGCCATCAGTCACCAGTCGTTGGTCAAAACCAAATGCGCGTTTCCCAGATCGTTGCAGGTGTTTTGAGCGTAGTTTTACTGGCATCATCGCTGTGGACATGGCCTACCTTCCTGCATCATTACGCGCTGAACGTGAGTTATGTGTATTTGCAGCCGCTGCAAATAGCGCGCTGGCTGCAAGCCAACACGCTGCCGGATGCGGTCGTCGCGGTGCATGATACAGGGCTTTTGCGTTATGCGGGCGGGCGCACAACGATTGATATGGTCGGGCTGACGACACCCGGCGCGGCGGATTACTGGCGCAGCGGGCCGGGCGCGGTGGCCGAGTTTTTGATGAACACACGCCCGGATTACATCGCTGCCTATGGGCCGGGACACGGCTTCGGCCTGAGCATGATCGCAGATACAAGTATCTACGGCGCGCCGCTGGCCGAGTTCCCTGTGACGCTGGATGATCGTTACAATGTGGCGCTGGCGGCGGCTTACCAGGGGATTTACAGGCCAGAGTGGGAATCTTCGTCTTTCCAGAATACAGATAAATCGCTTCAGCCCTCCGCATTTATCCCTTATGGACTCAACGAACTTCCGTCAGGTTCTGTAAATGTCGCCGATTTAAAAGACGAGGCGCGAACCAACTACCGCTGGCGCAGCAGCGAGCCGCTGGCCGGGTTTCCTACCGAGGTTCACGAACTGGAATATGTAAGCTGTATCATTGAAAACTGTGTTCAGGTTGATGGGGTAAGGCGAATCAACGGCGAAGAGACATTTGATCTGTACACCGGCTACTCGGATTCGGGGCGCACATGGGATATTACGCTGGTAACACGGCTGCTGCCTGTTTCTGCTGGAACGCTCGATATTTATGCCAACGGGAAATTTGTAGGAACACGGTGGATTCCGGCGATTCCGGGCAGGTGGCTGGAAGTGGCAACCTTGATTCCCCAGGATATTGCCTGGGAAAACCGTTTTACGTCCGATACCATCAATATTCGCATCGTGCCTCATGCCGCCGGCAGCTTTTACATGCCGGCCTATCATTGGATATATGGCGCGCCAGAAATCGAAGCGAAGCCAAAAACACAGATTGCCACCTACCAATCCGGCGCGATTGTGCTTGCATCGGCGAGCGTGGATTACCGGCCTGGCGCAGAACGGATAGGTGTTAACTTTGCGTGGTACACCGACGGAAGCGCGCGTGGGGATTATATCGCTTTTGTGCATCTGTATGAGGATGTGAACCAGCCGCCAGCAGCGCAAACAGACATTCGTCCGGGCGGCGGGGCGCTGCCGCCGGGAAACTGGCTGCCGGGGGTGCTTCGTGACATAATCTGGGTGGATATGAAGGATGTGCCGCCTGGAAAGTATCAGGTCGCTGTTGGCTTTTACGACCCGGTTACATTCGAGCGCCTCCCGCCCGATGATGGCGGAGACGAACACGGGCGGCTGTTCATTGGGGAAGCGGAGATCGAATGAACGAGAATCGCGCCGTTTTTGAGGCGCTTTTTGAAGCCCAGAGCAAAGGCCAACCCGCTGCGCTGGCGACGATCATCAGCGCGGTGGGGTCTGTACCGCGCCATGCCGGCAGCAAGATGCTGGTGCGCGCCGATGGTTCGATTGTCGGGACGGTTGGTGGCGGCGCTCTGGAACAGTTGGTCATCCAGGCGGCGCTGGCGGCGATGAAGGACGGGCAGCCGCGCCTGCCGAGCTACAACCTGAACGACCTGGGCGCGGGCGACCCCGGTGTATGCGGCGGCACGGTGCAGGTGTTTATCGAACCAGTTGGGATTGCGCCGGCGCTGCTGGTGATCGGCATCGGGCATGTGGGCAAGGCGCTGGCCGAACTGGGCAAGTGGGCGGGGTATCGCGTGATCGTTAGCGACGACCGCGAGGCGTTCTGCAACCCGGAATATTTGCCCGGTATGGATGGTTACGCCGTGTGCAGACCCGGCGAAATCACCGGAAGCGTTGAAATCACGCCGCAGACGTACATAGCCGCCGTGACTCGCGGGATGCCGGTTGATCTCGACCTCATCCCGGCGCTGCTGCAAACCGAGGCGGCTTATATCGGTCTGATCGGCAGCCGCCGCCGCTGGGCGCTGACGGTCAAGGCGCTGAAGGATGAGCGCGGCCTGACTGAAAAACAGCTCTCACGGGTGTATGCGCCGATAGGCCTGGAACTGAATGCCGAAACGCCGCAGGAAATCGCCGTCAGCATCCTGGCACAGATCATTATGGTGCAGCGCGGCGGCACCGGTGCGGCGATGAAATGGATAGGCGAAGTGGCGGAGGCGGGCCGCGATGGCTGACGGCCTTGTACACGAACCGGCCTAAGCTGCATACTGGCAGTGGGCTTAAGCCAGGCAGTGAGCTTAAGCCCACTGTCGGAGGTAGGCACTCTCATCTTGTTGATGTACAAGGTGTCACATTAGAAGATTACTGGGCGGCGGGCAAAGAGGATTATATTTAACACAGAATCGAAAATTGATTATAGGTTGGGCGGTGAAAATTTTATGCGTGAGCGACACCGTGATGCCGCAGATGGAAAGCGCCGTTAATCTGCGCCGGCAGTACGATGATGTCGAGTTGATTATTAGCTGCGGCGATTTACCGGCTGTGTACCTGGAATTTATCACTTCGGTACTGAATGTGCCGCTGTTTTACGTGCGCGGCAACCACGACGAAAGTTATAGCGATACCCCTCCTGGCGGCGAAGACCTGCATAACCGGTTGGTCGAGTTTAACGGCCTGACGTTTTTTGGCCTGGAAGGCAGCCCGCGCTACAGCCACGCTCCCATCCAATATACCGAAAGCGAAATGTTCCGCCTGGTTTTTAACGTCGGGCTGCGGCTGCGGCTGCGTAAGCTGCGGGGGCGCGGCCTGGATGTGCTGGTGACACATGCGCCGCCGCGAGGTATTCATGACGCGGAGGATTTGCCGCATCGCGGTTTTAAGGCGCTGCTGAACTTCATAGATTGGTATCACCCGCGTTATATGGTGCATGGTCATGTTCATACGTATGACCGGCGCACGATCACGCGTACCGAGCGCGGCGGCACGGTGATCGTCAACATCAATCCGGTAACGGTGCTGGACATAGACCCTTTTTAAACCTGAAGTTGGGGCGTCAATCGCCTTGTGTTAAACTAACAGCGTTCCCCACAGCCGGGGACAGACTGCTCATACCATTCGCCGGAAAACATTAAGGGACAGAACAGATTTTAACCCTGTCTTGATGAATTACAGGATCGAACAGTTTATGTGGGCTCACTACTACAGCGTTACCTCACTGACCGAAACACTTGATCTGCTGGCGAAATACCGTGAACGGGCGCGTATCATCGCCGGTGGGACGGATATTATTCTTGAACTGGAGCGGCGCGTGCGCCCCGGCGTGGATGTGCTGGTGGACATCAGCCGCGTGCCGGGCTTGGACGGCATCACCCACCATGGCGACCAGATTCGCCTGGGGCCGTTGGTGACGCACAACCACGTGGTCGGCAGTCCGCTGGTGATCGAACGCGGCCTGCCGCTGGCGCAGGCGTGTTGGGAAGTGGGCGCGCCGCAAATTCGCAACCGGGCGACGGTGGCCGGCAACCTGATTACGGCCTCGCCCGCCAACGATACCATCACACCGCTGATGGCGCTGGGCGGGGAAGTGACGCTGGTTTCGCTGGAAGGCGAACGCACTGTGCCGCTGGCGCAGTTTTATGCCGGCGTTCGGAAAACTGTTATGCGCCCGGACGAGATGCTGACGGCTATTACTTTTCCGGGGCTGGCGCATAATGAACGCGGGATATTCATCAAACTCGGTTTGCGGCGCGCGCAGGCGATCTCGGTGGTGAACGTGGCCGTTGTGCTGGCCTTCGACGGGGAAAAAGTGTCGCGGGCGGCCATCACCCTGGGAAGCGTCGCGCCAACGATCATCCGCGTGCCGGTGGCCGAACAGGCGCTTCTGGGCGGGCCGCTGACGCCGGAACGCATCCGGGAAGCGGCGCGGCTGGCGGCATCCACGCCGTCACCGATTGATGACGTGCGCGGCACGGCGGCCTACCGGGTTGAAATGGTTCGCGTGCTGGTGGCGCGGGCGCTGCGGGCGCTGGCTGCCGGACGGGAGCGTGACGGTTGGCCGCAGGCGCCGGCCATGTTGTGGGGCGAGCAGCAGGCCAGGGTCAAAACCGGGCTGCCGCAGGCGCTGGAACATACGGCAGGCCAGGTCATCGAAACGACCATCAACGGGCAGCCGGTGCGGGTTTCGACCGGTTTTGACAAAACGCTGCTGCGCTTTCTGCGCGAGGATGTTGGGCTGCCAGGGACTAAAGAAGGCTGCGCCGAGGGTGAATGTGGTGCCTGCACGGTCTTTCTGGACGGCGCGGCGGTGATGGCCTGTATGGTGCCTGCACCGCGCGCGCATGGCGCGCAAATTGTCACCGTCGAAGGGCTGCGCCAGGACGGCCAGCTTCATCCCATACAGGAGGCTTTTGTCGAACAGGGGGCGGTGCAGTGTGGGTACTGCACGCCGGGCTTTTTGATGGCCGGGGCAAAACTGCTGGAGGAGTTCCCGCAGCCGTCCCGCGAACAGATTCAGCAGAGTATAACCGGCAACCTGTGCCGGTGTACGGGGTACTACAAGATCGTGCAGGCTTTTGAGGAAGCCGCGGAGAAAAGAAGCGAGGTGTCTTATGAACAGTAGAAGGGGCGGTAAAAACCGCGCGTTCTGGCCGTTGATCGGCTTCATCCTGGCGCTGTCGCTGGGCGTTCTGGCCTGGGCGCTGGGGCCGGTCGTGATTGACTGGATGGATGATACCAATATTGTTCGGGGTTTTCCATCGCCAGAAGTGCCGCGTACTACCTGGAACTGGATCGCTACCGGCGTGATGTTCGTCGTACTGCTGATGCTTGCCAGCTTGGTGGTGGCGGTGGCAAGGCCGAAGCAGTCAACAGATGTCAAAGAAAAAGAGCTGGTTAAAGAACGCGATCAGATGCGCCGGGAAATCAAAGCGAGAAAAGAACTTCAGCGGCGCATCAACAAACAGATGAAGGATCGCTGACGAATGGATCGCACCGTCCCCAAGACCGGCAGCGAAGAGATCGAACTGTACATGCGGACGTATTATTCGCTGCTGCGCTCGACACACTCGATTCAAATCGAAACGCTGGAAGAAACCCACATGGCGATGGAATCATCGCTGCATGTCGGCGCGCGCGCGCCGGAGCCGGATATTTCGGCGTTGGTATATGCCAGCCTGCGTCTGCCGGATTGTATGCTGGATGTCGAGCAGGTGTTGATTGGGCAGCTTGAGCGGTCGTTCCTGGCGGCTGGATACAATATCACAGACTGGCCGCGTGTAAGCGCGCCGGGCCGCCGCCGCCGTGTGCATTTTGATGGCGATCATACGCTGGCCGTTTTGATCGCCAGTCGGTCGGACATAGATGATCTGGTTCCCACGCTGACCGCCTACCAGATCGAATGGAACAAATTCCACTTTCTGCTTCAGAACGAAATTCCGAGGCTGTTTTTGAGCCAGAATCCTGACCGCCGTGCGCCGCTCCAGGATGTCGAAGTCGCGCCGCTGGCGGCGGCGCTGCGGATAAGCCGTGACGATCTGCGCCGGCTGGAAGTGGTGTGGGGTGAATGTTTTGTTGAGACGCTTCATAAGATGGCCGCCAGGCCCAAAGACATCGGCCTGCGGATGTTGGCGGGGTCGCTGGCAGATTACCGGCGCGGGACGGCTTACTGGTGGGGTGAATT
>JAPKMO010000182.1 GCA_026645945.1 Anaerolineae bacterium | reverse complement strand
TCCGCTTTCCAGAGATATTTCGTGCAGGGCTTACGCATCGGCGCGGTTAAAGGCTGACACCTGCGCCCCACGCCGGGCAGAACTGTCAGGGCAATCGCATCTAAACGGTACAAGTGTTCTCAATCTGCTTCTCGACCCCCTCCGTCCTTTCGGGACACCTCCCCCGTATACAGGGGAGGATGAATGCTGGCGTGACTCGTCCCCCTCCCCGTATACGGGAAGGGCCGGGGAGGGGTCTGAAAGGGCCATGAGCCGGTTAAGAATTTAATATGCAATCGCCCTGGCAGAACTGTTAAGAAGGGTTGAGATGGTGCGGTTCGGCGCTGCACTATAAGAGTTTATCCATAAACTCACCAGACAGTGGGGTTAAGCCCACTGTTCTGCTATCATATCAATGGGTTTATGGATAGGTTCTAAGCCAGAACTGCCTGCTAACCGGAGGTGATTTTATGCCCCGCACGCTCAAAATCGCGCCCGTTCAAATGGACGTGAAACCGGAGCCGGTCGCCCGCCGGCTAGAACGCGCCGCCGACCTGATCGCCGAAGCCGTGTCGGCGGGCGCGCAGGTCGTCGTGCTGCCGGAAGTGTTCAATACCGGCTACGAATACAGCGATGCCAACTATACCCTGGCCGAACCGATGGACGGTCCGACCGTGACCTGGATGAAAAACCAGGCCGCGCTGTACAATATCCACCTGGCCGGGTCGCTGCTGCTGCTGGACGACGAGGACATCTACAACTCGGCGCTGCTGATCGCGCCCGATGGCCGCCTGTGGCGCTACGACAAACATTATCCCTGGCTGTGGGAGCGCGCTTACTTCCGCGAAGGCGAACGTATCACAGTCGCCGATACCGGCTTCGGGCGCGTGGGTATGATGATCTGCCACGATTACAACCACGCCGAACTGTGGGAGCGGTACGCCGGCAAAGTGGACTTGCTGCTGGTCATCAGTTCGCCGCCGCGCATGTACGATTTCGATCTGATTTTCCCTGACGGCCTGCGCCTGAACATCAACGATGTGCTGGGACGGCTGCCGCTGCTGGTCGCGCCGGGCCGTCATCCCTGGGGCGATGACCTTAACCAGCACGCCGCCTGGATGCGCGTGCCGGTCGTCGCCACCCTGGGCAGCGGCCTCTTTCGTTCCCGGCTGCCGCAGGCGCGGCTGTCGCTGGTGGTGCTGCTGGGGCTGCGGCCAGACCTGTGGGAGCGCATCCCCCAGGCGGATGAAACAGTGGTCGAAGCCGGTTTTGACCTGGAAACCAAAGTTGTGGATGCCGCTGGGCAGGTGCTGGCCCGCGTGACCGAACCGGGCGACGGTTTTACGCTGGCGGAAGTCACCCTGCCGGACGAACGCCCCACGCCCGGTTATCCGCAGCCGAAGTTCGATATGCGCCCGCTGACTTATCTGCTGTCCGACATCATCGGCCCGGCACTGCTGGTGGAAACCTACCGCCAGGGGGCGCGGCGGGTTTGGGGCGCGCGCATGGCCCCGGTTGACCCGCGCACGCGCCTGTGGCTGGTGATCGCGCTGGCGGCGGCGCTAATCGGCTGGTTTTTAGGCCGGGGACGGCGGCGCTGACGTTCTGACGCTCAAACGGGCGGCAGCAGGTCGGTAAAGGCCCCGCCGAGCAGCGTTTCCAGATACGGCGTTACATTCCAGAAGGCTTTCAGGTCGGCATATTCGCGCGCGAAGGCCATGCCGCCGGGGGCGGTTCGCCGGACGGCGCGAATCATCAGGTTGCGGTCGGTGTGTTCCGAGGCGACGAACTCCACCACATCGGTTTTGTAGCCCATGATTCGCAAAATGAGGGCGCGAAATGAATCGGTCAGGATGTCCGCCAGCCGGTTTTTGAGGATGCCATGACGCATCACCGGCTGCATAGGCGCACGCGTTTCAAGCTGGGCGTTCAGGTGATGGTGGCAGCAGGGCGCGGCCAGAATCAGCCCCGCCCCGGCGGTGATGCCCAGCGCCAGCGCCTCGTCGGTGGCTGTATCGCAGGCGTGCAGCGCGATCACGATGTCCGGCGGTGCGTCCGGCTGAAAAGCCGCGATGCTCGACCGGCAGAACGTCACACCGTCCAGATTCATTTCCCGGCTCAACCGGCTGCTCTGCTCGATCAGCTTTTCGTTCACATCCACGCCCACCAGCCGCGCTGGAATCCCGCGCAGGTTGTTGAGGTAATGATACACGGCGAAACTGAGGTACGAAGCGCCGCAGCCGCAGTCCAGCACGTTCAGCGGGCGGCCAGGGGGCAGCGTTTGCAGCGCGCCGGTATGTTCCAGCAGCTTCAAAAATTCGTTGATCTGCGCCAGTTTGCCGCGCCTGTCGGCCCTGATTCGGCCCTCAGCGGTTTGCAGGCCGAGCGCCTGTAAAAAAGAATCGGGGCGGTCGGCAGCGATAGGCGCTGCTTTGGGCGCGTCGTGTGCCAGTTCCGGCGGGCGTGTTTCGCCGTTCCGCGCCTGCCGGTGCAGGATGGCGCGGCCTTTTTTGGTGATCTGCACGTGCAGGTCTTCATCGGTCGAGCGCACCAGGATGCTGCCGAACGGCAGCGCCAGCGCCTCATCCAGCTGCGTTTCGGCCTCCGACGCCAGGTAGTTCTGGGTGAAATCCTGTTTGTCGGTGAAGCGCGAAAACTGCCAGAAGCGCCGGTTTTTGATCTGCACCGGGCGCACGACGATCATGCGCCAGGGGTTTTGCACCTGGCCGCGCCGCGCGCCCTTCAGGGTCATCTGCACGAAGGTTGTTTCGTCCAGCACCCGCCGTTTGACGATTTCCCGGTAATCTTCGACCATCGTGTTTTCTCGCGCTTCTCCAATGGCCGCATTATACAATGCGACGGCCAGCCCTTGTAGGATGTCCCGGCGGGCGTCAGCCTTCGGCATCTAGCAGCCCTGGCCGCGCCCCGACATAACGCGCGCGCGGGCGAATCATCCGGTCGAGCGCGTACTGTTCGATGCTGTGACCGATCCAGCCGATGGTTCTACCGATGGCGAACAGCGCCAGTGGGCTTCCGGGGGGCAGTTCCAGGGCGCGGCACAAGATCACCAGCCCGGTATCCACCGTTGGATGTTCGCCGATCACACGCTGGCCGGCCTCAACCAGCGCCGCCGCCAAAGCCGACGCGGGCGCAGCCGGGCGCGCTTCCATCGCCCACTGCAGCAGCGCCGCGCCGCGTGGATCGCCCGACGGGTACAGCGGATGGCCGAAGCCGGGGATACGCTCGCCGCGCCGCAGCCGCCCGGCCATCGCTGCTTCTACCCCCTCCGGCGAGCCGGCCTCGCGCAGAAAAGCCTCCACGCGCTCGGTATGGCCGCCGTGCCGCGTCCCCTGGAGCGCCGCCAGCCCGGCCACCACAGCGGCGTAGGGTGTCGAACCGGCGGAGGCTGCGCAGCGTGCCGTGAAAGCCGACACGTTCAGTTCGTGGTCGGCGCACAAAATCAGCGCCGCGCCGATCAGCCGCGCCGCGCCGGGGTCGTCGGGACACCACGCGCGCGCCAGCGTTTCGGCCAGGCCGCCTTCAACCGACGCCATCCCGGCAGCCAGCGCCGCCATCAGCCGCAGGATGCGCGCGCCGGCCTGCATCACCGCCGGCGGTCGCAGGTCATAGGCCGCCAGGTCATCGGCGGCGGCCAGCGGCAGCATACCCTGGAAAATCTCGAACAGACTCAACCCGTTCAGCCGCTCTCGCACCGCCCGGCAGCGCGGCGGCAGCGCATACGCCTCCGCCAGCCCCGGCACGCTGCCGCTCAGATCGCCCGTCCAGATCAGCGCGGCGACCTGTTCCGGCGTGCGCTGTGCCGCCAGTTCCACCGCGTCGTATCCGCGATAGTACAGCCGCCCGCCTTCGATCAGCGTGATGGCCGACTCCAGCACCGGCGCGCCCAGGTGCAGGGCGCTTTCCGCCGCCGCGTCCGGGTTGCGGCGTGCCGCCTTGCGCGCCTTCAAACGCCGCACGTCCTCGGCATGGTAGCGCCGGGCGCGCGGGGCATCCCCGGCGGCCTCGGAGCGAATCAACCCCCGGCTGACGTAAGCGTACAGGGTGGCTGGGGTGATGCCCAGTTCGTCCGCCGCTTCCTGCGCTGTCAGATAATCCTTCATCGCCGCCTCATATATTGATTATTCAATCAAGATTGACAATATATTACCCTGAATCTACACTGTCTGTAAAGCAGCTTCAGGAGCAAAAATCATGATTGCACAGACGAACTTCAAACCGGGTTTAGAAGGCGTGGTGGCGGCGGAAACTCGCCTGAGCAGCGTGGACGGCGAGGCGGGTGAGCTGGTAATCGCCGGCTTCCCACTGGAAGAACTGGCCCCCAACGCGACCTTCGAGGAGACGGTTTATCTGCTGTGGCACGACCGCCTGCCGGACGCCGCCGAACTGGCCGTTTTCCGCGATCGGCTGGCGGCGGCACGGGGGCTGCCCCCGGCGGCGCTTGATCTGCTGCGGGCGGCAGCGCGGGACGCCGCGCCGGCGATGGACGCGCTGCGGATGGCGGCGGGCGCGCTCACCGGCGGCGATGACCATGAAACTGACGCCGTGCGGCTGGTGGCCTGTTTCCCGACCATCGTCGCGGCTTACCGGCGGCTGCTAAACGGCCAGACGCCGCTCGAACCGCGCCCCGACCTGGGCCATGCCGCCAATTATCTGTACATGCTGGCCGGTGAAACGCCCGACGACGCGCGAACGCGCGCCCTGGAAACCTACCTGAATACGGTCGTAGATCACGGCCTGAACGCCTCGACCTTCGCGGCGCGGGTCATCATCTCCACCGGGTCGGATATGGTGTCGGCGGTGGTGGGAGCGCTGGGGGCGCTCAAAGGCCCGCTGCACGGCGGCGCGCCCGGCCCGGCGCTTAACCTGGTGTTTGAAATCGGGAAAGCCGCCAACGCGGAAACGGTTCTGCGCCGCCGGCTGGAAGCGGGCGAACGGCTGATGGGTTTCGGCCACCGCGTCTACAAAGTGCGCGACCCGCGCGCCGATGTGCTGGCGGCGGCGGCGGAAAAGCTGTTCCAGACCGGCGGCGACCGGGCGCTGTATGAGCTGGCGCGTGCGGTCGAAAACACTGCCCTGCGCCTGCTGGAAGAATACAAACCCGGACGGCGGCTGCAAACCAACGTCGAATTTTATACCGCGCTGGTGCTGCATGGCCTCGGCCTGCTGGCGGAGCTGTTCACGCCGACTTTTGCCATCAGCCGGGCGGCGGGCTGGACGGCGCACGCCTTCGAGCAGATCGCTGCCGGGCGCATCATTCGCCCACAGTCGGCCTACACCGGCCTTAAGACCCGCCGCTGGACGCCGCTTGCGGCGCGGTAGATTCGGCCAGAAACGCCCGCACCGCGTCCAGGTACGCCTGCGTCTGCTCGGTCATCGGCACGTGGCCGCACTCGTCCAGCAGCATCAGGCGGCTGTTTGGGATGCGGCTGTGCGCCAGGTGGGCGTTCTCCAGCGGCACGGTCGCGTCGTATCTACCGAACAGTACCAGCGTGGAAGCCTGCACCCGCGCCAGCGTATCGGTCAGGTCAAGCGCCGCGATGGCCTGTAAATCGCGGTAAGCCGGAACTTCGTTGCCCGGCATCAATGCCATCTGCCGGTCTTCACTTTCGACCGGCTGGAACGAACGGCGCGGGTCGGCGTACAGCGCGCGGTCGTAGATATAAGCGTACCAGCGCCAGCGCATCGCCATGCGGGAAAAAGCCCAGATGGACGGAAACACCGCCCCGGTCGCGTAAATCGGCGTCAGCAGGCGGCGCACGTAGGGCGACAGCCGCCCATTCGCCACGCCCGACACATCCACCAGCCGCGTGATGCGCTCCGGCGCGGCAGTTGAAGCGATGTACAGGCCGATCATGCCGCCCATCGAATGGCCGATACAGGCGAACCGGTCCAGGCCGAGCGCGTCGGCCAGCCGCAGCACGCGCGCCGCCTGCGCCGGGATGCTGTAATCACCATCACGCGGTTTGTCGCTAAAGCCGTGTCCCAGCAGGTCAACCGCCACACAGTAGTAGCTGTCTTGAAGCGCGTCCAGCGTTTGCCGCCAGGTGCGCGCGTGCGAAAGCCAGCCATGCACCATCATCACCGGCGGCGCGGACGGGTTGCCGGCAGTCACGTAACCTATCCGGTGTCCATCAACCGTCACGAACTGCCTGCTGCCGTTGGCGCTGAACATGCTCACCCCCCTGATGCTACAAAATCGTTATACCGGTATATCCGTTTTACACCCGTTTGTTTTTTCGCTCAATTCAGCTTCAGGGCAATCGCATATAAACGGTACAAGTGTTCTAAATCTGCTTTTTGACCCCCTCCGCCCCTTCGGGACACCTCCCCCGTATACAGGGGAGGATGAATGCTGGCGTGACTCGTCCCCCTCCCCGTATACAGGGAGGGCCGGGGAGGGGTCTGAAAGAGCCATGAGCCGGTTAAGATTGGATAT
>JAPKMO010000181.1 GCA_026645945.1 Anaerolineae bacterium | reverse complement strand
TCACCAACAGCTTCAACAAACTCAAACGCGCCGTCGCGGCGCGCGGATTCGCTTATAACGTCGGCGTGCTGGCCGGGGGGACGGCGCTGGCGCAGGGCATCGGCGTGCTGACCGCGCCGATTCTATCGCGTTTATACACGCCGGAGGACTTTGGCCTGCTGGGCGTGTACGTGTCCATCTTCGGCATTTTGCTGGCCGTCAACTCGCTGCGTTACGAATATGCCATTACACTGCCGAAAGCCGACGACGAAGCTGCTAACCTGCTGGCGCTGACGCTGCTGCTGGTGGTTATCACGACCGTCCTGTTTGAGATCGGGCTGTGGCTGCTAGGCGAGCCGCTGGCCGCCTGGGCCAACGCCCCCGCGCTGCGGCCTTACCTGTGGCTGCTGCCGCTCAGTTTGCTGGGGGCGGGGTTCTACCAGGCTTTAAATTACTGGGCTATCCGCAAGCAGGCATTCGGGAGCATTGCCCGCACCCGGTTCACGCAGAGCTTCGCGGGCGCGGTCGTCCCCATTTTTATCGGGCTGGCGGCTGCCGGGCCGGTCGGCCTGCTGGTCGGGCATATCCTCAGCCAGTTCATCGGCAGCGGCGGCCTGGCGCGTCAGGCCTGGCAGCGGGACCAGGCTGTGCTGCGCCAGATCAGCCCCGGCGGCATGTGGCGTGCCGCCCGCGCCCATTATCGTTTTCCGGTGATTTCAAGCTGGTCGGCCATCCTGAACGCCGTCGGGCTGAACGCGCCGCGCCTGCTGCTGTCCAGCCTGTACGGGACGGATGTCGCGGGCTGGTTTCTGTTCGGCCAGCGTTTAATCTCAATTCCCTTAACACTGGTAGGCACCTCGGTCGGGCAGGTGTTTTTGGGCGCGGCCTCGCGGCTGGCGAATGAAAACCCCGCCGGCCTGGAGGCTTTTTACCTCAAAACCGCCCGCCGCCTGTTTTTGATTGGTCTGCTGCCGACCGCGCTGTTGATGCTGGCCGGCAGGCCGTTTTTCGCCTGGATTTTTGGGCCGGAATGGGAAACGGCAGGTCTGTATACGCAGATTATGGCCCCCGTGTTCCTGGTGCAGTTCGTGTCGTCGTCTCTGTCGCTTATCATGATGGTCATCCAGCGGCAGGGCGCGCAGTTAGTATGGGACATCCTGCGGCTGGCGCTGGTGATACTGGCATTGTGGGGGGCGTCGGCGCTGGGGATGGACGGTACGGCGGCAGTGGCGTTATATGCCGGCAGCATGGTGCTAACCTATCTTCTGCTGTTCGGGATGCAGTGGCAGGCGGCGCGCCGCTTCTCGCTTCAAAACCATCCCGTCGTACAAACGCAAAAAGTCACCGCGAACGGCGAGGAATAACACTATCCAGTTAACCGGTCTTTCGGCTACAGTGAGCGGTTAAGACGAGATTTAACGGAAAACACCATGACCAGACGTTCTTTACAGCTTTTTATGCTCATTTTATTCACCGGCGTAACGCTGGCGCTGCTGGCCGGGGCCTGCGCCGGCAGCCTGCCGGCTGCACCCGCCGCGCTGGATACCGAAGCCCTGACGGCCACCGCTTTCTGCATACAGCTCACCGATACCGGCGAGAATATCGCCCTGTGGGCCATTTTTGGCACGCCCACGCCGCTGCCAGGCGTAACGCCGCCCACCCCCACCCCACGCGCGCTGCCGATCTCCGGCGACCCCGCGCGCGGCAAGGCGCTCTTTAACGGCCAGGCCAACTGTGCAGTATGCCATCTGGTGGACAGCGAGGATTGGTTCGTCGGGCCGTCGTTAAAATCGGTCGCCAGCCGCGCCGGGAACAAACGCGCCGATATGGACGCCAAAACCTACCTGTACAATGCCATCGTCAACCCAGATTTAACCATCCTGCCGCAGGTCAAAGTCGGGGTAATGCCGCGCACCTTCGAGCAGAAACTCTCCCAGCAGGACATCGCGGACATCGTATATTACCTGCTGACGCTAGCGGGGTAGTCATTACAGACAGACCAACTAGACCATGCCGAGGCGGACAGCGGGCTTCAGCCTGCTGCCAGTGGGCTAAAACCGAGACAGTGGGCTAAAACCGAGACAGTGGGCTAAAACCGAGACAGTGGGCTAAAACCGAGACAGTGGGCTTAAGCCCACTGTCCCACTGTCCATCAGACTCATTCTTTTCCGTTTATCCATTAATGTGTAGCCGTCAGCGCATCAGGCGCGCCCGGCCACATTGGGCCGCCCCTACTCAGCACTCAGAACCCATCAACTCGGAACTTCTCATCCCCCCTGCGCCAGCAGCTTTTGCAGGTCGGCAACGATGGTATCCACCGGCGCGCCGTAGCTGTAAGTGCGAATCCAGCGCCCTTCGGCGTCCAGCAAAAAGTGCGAGGCGGTGTGGTCAACTGTGTAATTTTCTTTCCGCAGCCCGGCGGAGTCGTTGATGACGAACACTCCGCCATATTCGGTGATGATCTCGCGCACGGTTTCGCTCTCGCCGGTCAGGGCGATGAAAGCTGGGTCGAACATGGCGATATACTGGGCGATGCGCGCCGGCGTGTCGCGTTTGCCGTCCACGCTCACCCACATAAATTCCAGACGCTCGGCGTCCGCGCCCAGTTTTTCCTTGATCTGTTTAAACCGCGCCAGCGTGATCGGGCAAACGTCCGGGCAGTGGGTGTAACCGAAGGCCATCAGCACGATTTTGCCCTTCAGGTCGCTGAGGTGAAACATCTCGCCGGTCTGGTCGGTGAGCATAAAGTCGGCGTTGGCTTTCGGCGGGTCTATCACGGTGATGTCCGCCAGGCCGGCGGCAGTCGGGGTGGCAGCGGGCGCGGCGGCGCACCCAGCAGCCATGAAGGCCCACACCATCAAACCGGCATAAAACGCTCGTTTGAACATAGACAATCCTTCCGGCGGCAGGCGCTCATTCGGCATCCCGCGCGCAGCGGAAGCCCACGTTGGGGTCTTCCGTATAGGGGTCAATGGCAAAACGGTAGGCCGCGCGCACGTCGGCGATGATGTACGAACAGCACGCGCCGCCGCGCACGACGCGCAGGCCGGTGGTATCGTCTGGGTCTTCCCGGCCATCGTCGGGGTCGTAGGGGTAATCGGCGTACAGGCTGCTCGTCCATTCCCACACGTTGCCGCTCATATCCAGCGCGCCCACCCACGAGACGCCCCCAGGCCGCGTACCGACCGCTTCGGTCTGGCGTGCCGTTTCCACCCAGCTTGAGACGGCGTTTTCGTTGATAAATTCATCTCCCCAGGGGTAGGTCAGCGAAGCCGGGCCGCGCGCTGCGTATTCCCATTCGGCTTCGGTGGGCAAACGCCCGCCGCGCGCCGCGCAGTAAGCCCCGGCGTCGAACCAGTTGACGCTTTCGCGCGGGCGCTGGTCGCCCTCGAAATAGCCCGCCGAGCCGTAAGCACGGTTGGTGACTTCGGTCACGTCTATCCAGAAGGGGCGGTCAAAACACCGGCTGGCAGCGGGCTGCTCGTCTGGCTCGCCGCGTTCGCCGCCCATGACAAAACAGCCCGGCGGAACCAGCGCCATCAACACGCCGTCAAAGTCGCGCAGCCGGGGCGACCAGGTGATGACAATCCGCGAGGTGGTGTTAAACAGCCACCCGGTCTGCCCGTCCGGCAGCCGCACCTGATACCACAGTTCCGCCCCCGCGCCGACCTGATACACGACCGGGAAGCTGCTGCCCCGGTAAACCTGGGTAATGACCTCGGCTTCGGCACTGGGTTCGGCGCGCACGTTGGCCGTCTCGAAAATAACCGTCACCGACAGCGCCGGCGTGGTGATGGCCGACGGCGACGGCGTGGGCGTGATCGCTGGCGCGGCGGTCGGCGCGGGCGTGTTGGTGGCGAAGTCCTGCGCGGCGGCGGGCCAGATCATCAGGCCGGCGGCCAGCGCCAGTAAAAACCGGCATGTTTTGTTCATTCGTAACCGCACATCTTCCACTCACCGCCCTCCTGGACGGCGCGATACAGATTGTTTTCCAGCGCAAGCATCTGGTTATCCTCGCCCTGGTAGGTGACGGCGATGCTGCCGGCGCAGCTCACCAGCGCGGCCTCGCCGTCCGTCCCGGTCTGGCGGCACTGTACGCCCTCCAGCCGGGCTTCCACCGCGCCGAACGAGTCGAACTCAATTAGCGCGTCGGCCTCGAAGGCGGCGCAAAAGCGTTTGATGAACGAATCATGGTCTTTGGCGACCAGGGCTTGCAGGTAATTTTCGATGGCCTTCGGCGCGTCGTCGGGCGGGGCGCAGCCCGCCAGCAGCGCCAGCAGCAGCAGTCCGGGTAAGAGAAATCGCATAGTTTTTCCGCGTTGTTATGTGTTTAACCGGCCAGGATTATACCAGGGACGCCGACCGGCAGGCAATCGGCGGGGCGCGGGTATCCCCTTTCTAAAAGAATAAGCCGGACAGACAGTGAGGCTTTAGCCCACTGGCAGCGGGCTGAAGCCCGCTGTCTACTCAGGGAGTCCCTTTTCTAAGCTTCCCCCCATAAATCGGTGTGCGCCAACCCCTGTACGGTTATATACTGAAAGCAGCCTTACAGACTCCGGCTTCGCCAGGGGGAAACCATGCCCGATTCGGACATTAACCAGCTTAACGCGGCCAACGCCAACTTCGGCACGCAGAATTTTTACGGCGCGGTGTACATCGTCGCGCCCGCGGCAGCCGACGCGCCAGCTGCCGCCCCGCCCATCCGCGTCTTTTTTTCCTACGCCCGTGCCGACGATAGCGACGACTACGACGACCCGGACAAATCGCTGCTGCGGCGGCTGACCGACGACCTGACGGCGGCGGGTTTCGCCGTCTGGTGGGATCGCGTGTCGCTGCCGTCGCGCAGCCTGTCCTTTTCCGCCGAAATCGAAGCCGCCATCGCCAACTGCGAACGCTTCCTGCTGGTGGCTGGGCCGGGCGCGAAAGACTCGGAATGGGTGCAGGCGGAACTGAAGTGCGCCCGCGACCACTGCCGCCCGATCACCGTCATGCTGCGCGGCGGGGACTTCAGCCACATCCCGGATGGCTTCGATAAAATCAACGCAATTGACTTCCGCCCGCCGCGCGCCTATGCCGCCGCCCTGGGCGACCTGTTGAACCGGCTGCGGCAGCCCGCCCCGGTCGCGCCGCTGCTGAAGGTGAAGCCGCTGCCCGGCTTTTACCTCGACCGCCCCGCGCCGTTTAAGGCCGCCCACGACGCCCTGTGCGCCGACTCCATCGCGCCGGCGGTCATCAGCGCGCCGCCCCGCGCTACCGCCCTGTTCGGCTACGGCGGCATCGGCAAAAGCACCCTGGCGGCGGCGCTGGCCCACGACTGCCAGGTGCGCCGCACCTTCCACGACGGCATCATCTGGCTGGAAGTCGGCC
Source organism: Anaerolineae bacterium (assembly GCA_026645945.1). Taxonomy (GTDB): domain Bacteria; phylum Chloroflexota; class Anaerolineae; order Aggregatilineales; family Phototrophicaceae; genus CFX2. Next base: position 1,164 of record JAPKMO010000181.1, on the reverse strand, counting down.
AGACGCCCACCCCCGCCGCCCTGCTCGCCAGCGTCGGCGCGACGGTTTTTGGCGACAACCGCGACAATTACCAGAATGAACGGGACGCTAAACTGGCGCTGGCAAAGGTGCTGCAAAACAAAACCGCCCTCATCGTGCTGGACGACGTGTGGGATCACCGCGTGGTGGGGTTTTTCCCCATCGAAGGCACGGCCTGCCGCCTGCTCATCACCACCCGCAGCGGCGCGCTGGCGCAAAAAGTGGAAGGCGCGGACATCCGGCTTGATCTGCTGACGCCCGACGAAGGCGCGGCGCTGATCGCCGGCATCACCGCATCCCACGATGCCCGCTACCGCGAGATCAGCGAACTGCTGGGCGGGCATACACTGGCGATTGAACTGGCGGCGCGGCAGCTTAAAAACGGCTACGCCGACGACGCCGCCGACCTGCTGCGCCTGCTGACCAAACGCGACAACCCTTTTGCCCACCTGAAGCTGAGCGAGGACGACAAAAACGAAAACCTGGAACTGTCGCTTTCGCTGAGCTACGAAGCCCTGAGCGACGACCTGAAACGCCGCTTCCGGGCGCTGGGCGTGCTGGCGCTGGAAGGCTCGTTCGACCGCGCGGCGCTGGCGGCGCTGTGGGGCGACGACGACCCGGACGAGGCGCGCGCCCCGCTGCGGGCGCTGCTGGACGCCGGGTTGGTGGAGGCAGCCCTCACCCCCCGGCCCCCTCTCCCAACCGCCCCTTCGGGACTAGGAGAGGGGGAGGAAGAGAGCGCGAAGGCTGCGCCGGAGAAACCGCGCTACAGCCAGCACCGGCTGCTGCGGGCCTACGCGCGCGCCCTGCTGGAAGAACACGGCGAACTGGACGCCGCTTTTGGCCGCTATGCCGATGATGTGATCGAACAGGCGCAGCAGTTCCGCCAACTGCCGCTGGAAGCCTGGGGGCAGCTTGAGCCGCTGCTGCCGCATGTGCTGGAAGTGGGCGACGGGCTGGCCGACCATTGGGCCGAAACGATGCCGGAACGGCTGGCGGCGCTGGCCTGGGCCATGCGCGATTATTTCTTCTTTCGCAGCGACCAGCTTCGGGCGGGCAAGGCCAGCGGGCAGCCCTCGCGGATACGCTGGTTTGAAGCGGCGCTGACCGTTTGCCGCCAGGACGAAAACCCGCGCCGCCTGTCCG
>JAPKMO010000180.1 GCA_026645945.1 Anaerolineae bacterium | reverse complement strand
TTAAGCCCACTATCTGCTTAAGCCCACTGTTCTGCTATCAGATCAATCGGTTTATGGATAGGTTCTAAGCCAAAACCGTGTTCAGCGGCAACTTAAAACCTGGCAGCACGTCGTCGCCGTCCAGTGTATCGCCGGCCCGCAGCACCAATGGTTGACACCCAGGCCGGTAAACTTCCACACTTTCGCGCAGCAGCACCAGCACGACCATGCTCACCCCATGCTGGATGTAAGCCAACGCCTTACGCCGCTGCGCCTGCCGTGACTGCGCATCCGACCAGATTTCGACCGCCAGCAGCAGCGGCGTGGTGAGGTAGGCCGCTTCGCTGGCCTGGTTGACGCACACATCGGGGATGAATTTTTCGCCGTCCAGGACGTGCAGCACGCCTGAAACCTCTCACCTGATTTCAATGTAGCAGAAACAATCATCAGACGTTCAGGTTTCGCCATTAGCAAACGGCCTTATGGCATGATATGATGTGCCATCAAGCAGCAGGCGTAGTTAAGGAAAAGAGAAGCTATGGCAGGCGTCACCCGCCACCAACTGGATAATGGTTTAACGGTACTTTTGAAGGAACAGCACAGCGCACAGGTCATTAGCTGGTGGGTGTTGTACCGCATCGGCAGCCGCAACGAACATACCGGGCAGACCGGTATCTCCCACTGGACGGAACACATGATGTTTAAGGGGACGGAGCAATTCCCTGGCGGCCAGTTGGACAAGATGATTAGCCGCGAAGGCGGCACGTGGAACGCGCAGACCTCGATGGACTACACGGCCTATTTTGAAACCATGCCCGCCGACCGGATTGATCTGGCGCTGCGCCTGGAGGCCGACCGCATGGCGAACGCCCGCTTCGAGCCGGACGAGGTGGAGTCGGAGCGCACCGTCATCATTTCCGAGCGGCAGGGGGCAGAAAATTCGCCGCTGTTCTGGCTGGGCGAGGAGGTGCGCGCGGCGGCCTTCCGCGTACATGGGTATCATCACGAAATCCTGGGCGACATGGCCGACCTGCAAACCATGACGCGGGATGACCTGTACGGCCACTACAAAAGCCACTATATGCCGAACAATGCCATTGCCGTCGCGGTGGGCGATTTTGATACCCCGGACATGCTCCGGCGCATCGAAGCCCTCTACGGCGCGATTCCGCCGGGCAGCCCGTCGAAAATCTTCCGGCGGCCAGAGCCGGAGCAGCAGGGCGAACGCCGCGTGCGAGTGGAGCGCCCCGGCAGCAACGCCTTCCTGGAGGTGGCCTACCGCGCCCCAGCAGCCACCGACCCCGACTGGTTTAAGATGGCCGTCCTCAACAGCATCCTCACCGGCCCCAGCGGCATGGGCGGCGGCAGCGTGGATAACAAAACCAGCCGCCTGTACCGGGCGCTGGTGAAAACCGAAATCGCCGCCGATGTGGACGGCAGCCTGATGCCGACCGTAGACCCCTATCTGTTCGACATCGTGGCGACGCTGCGCCCCGACCGCACGCTGGAAGAAGCCGAAGCCGCGCTGGATGCCGAAATGCAGCGCATTGCCAGCGAGCCGGTTTCCGAGGCGGAACTGGAACGCGCCAAAAAACAGGCGCGGGCGCTGTTCGCTTACAGCACCGAGCGCGTCACGGCGCAGGCCTTCTGGCTGGCGTTTGCCGAAAATTTTGAAAATTACACCTGGTTTGAACAGTTTGTGCCGCGCCTGGAAGCGGTCACGGTCGAGGATGTGCTGGATGTGGCGCGGCGCTGCTTGCGCCCCCAGAACCGCACCGTCGGCTGGTTCATCCCGACCGGCGATGGCGAATTTGCCGAGGAAGAAGAATAACAAGATGCCTGACCACACCAATTCCCTGCCCGGCCCGGACACCATCACGCGGGTGACGCTGGAAAACGGCATCACCGTCCTGGTTTACGAAAACTTCGCCGCCCAATCAGTCGTCCTGGCCGGTTCGCTGACGGCGGGCAGCCAGCACGAAGCGCCGGAAAAATCCGGCCTGGCGAGCATGACCGCCAGCGCCCTGATGCGCGGGACGTTTACCCGCGACTTCGATACCATTCACGCCAGCCTGGAGGACATCGGGGCTGAGCTGGACATCGGCGCGGGCGTCCATACCGCCGGGTTTAACGGCAAGGCGCTGGCCGAAGACCTACCGGTGCTGGTGAACCTGCTGGCCGACGTGCTGCGCGAGCCGGCTTTCCCCGCTGACCAGGTGGAGCGGCTGCGCGGCGAGATCATCACCGGCCTGCGCTACCGCCAGCAGGATACGCGCTTCCGCGCTAACCGCGCCTTCCGCCATGCGCTGTACCCGCCCAACCATCCGTATCATTACAGCGTTCGCGGCACACTCCAGACCGTGCCGGAAATCGCCGTCGCCGATCTGGCCGATTTTCACCGGCGGCATTACGGGCCGGCGGGTATGATCGTGGTGATCGTCGGGGCGGTGCGCGCCGGCGAAGCGGTGGACATCGTGCGCGCGCGCCTGGGCGACTGGCGGAATCCCGGCCAGTCCATGCCGCCCCCACTGCCGGAAGTGCCGCCGCTGGAAGAAACGCGCCGCGTAAACGTCGCCATCCCCGGCAAAACGCAGTCAGATATTGTGCTAGGCGTGCCGGGGCCGTCGCGCCTGGCCGATGATTACCGACCGGCGCTGCTTGCCAACAGCGTCCTGGGGCAATTCGGCATGATGGGGCGCATCGGCGAGGAAGTGCGCGAAAAACGCGGCCTGGCGTATTATGCCTACAGCGCCCTGGAAGGGGGACACGGCCCCGGCCCCTGGAGCGTGATCGCCGGGGTGAACCCAGCCAACGTGCAGCTTGCGGTGGACAGCATCGTGGGGGAAATCCGCCGCATCACCAGCGAGCCGGTTAGCGATGAAGACCTGGCCGATAACAAGTCGTATTTCACCGGCCACCTGCCGCTGCAGCTGGAAAGCAACGAGGGCATCGCGGCCTCGATTCTGAACATCGAAACCTACGATTTGGGGCTGGATTACCTGCTGACGGTGCGCGATAAAATCAATGCGCTGACGAAAGAAGACCTGCTGGCGGCGGCGCGGCATTATCTGAACCCGGATACGTTCGTGCTGGCAGTGGCTGGGCCGGATGCCGAGGGTTGACGATGACCGCGCCTGAACAAATCAGCCGCCATTTTCGTAAAAAGTTCTGCGCGAGGCGTGGGTGATTTATGAACGAGCGTAGGTCAAGTGCATATTCTTGCCATTTTCCAGGGCGCAAGGCCTTCTACCTATACTTCGACGAAGTAGCGCATCCAGCAAGTTTTTACCATTTCGCGCTACGAGTTTTGAACTCGTAGCTACCCTAAAAGCTGATAAATGTCTGAAGACGTTGAAAATCAAGCCGTTCATGGGTTTCCAGTCTCTCGCGTAGACAGCGGTTTTAAACTGCTGGCGACTGGCGACCGACATCGCAAATGCCTGTCATTTACCGGATGAACCAATAAGCGGACATGGCACGAGGGCAGCCGGACACCTGAGCGTCTGGCGCGCCCGACTATACCCTACTGATATTTGCCACAGACCAATTGTGACAGATGGTTTACGCCCGGCGTGAAAAAATCGGTACAATCGCCTGCCAATACAGCTACAGCGATTGATCGGGGAATTTTCATGATGCGTAAACTTTTTGGGGCTGCCACCGTTTTGCTGCTGGTCGCCGGCGTGGGCTTGGCGTTGGCGGCCTGTTCCAGCGCCGGCGGCGACCCTTATGGCGTTGCCCGCGAACGGGGCGTGATGACCGCCATCGCCGCCACCCAGGTCTACGAAAAAGAAACCGCGCCCGCGCTGGTTGTGCCGCTGCCGGACGCCGTGTTTGAGCATCCCTACAACATCATTCTGAGGTGGGAATGGGAACGCCCCCTGCGGGGCGACGAAGTGTTCGACGTGCGCATCTGGCGGGAAGGCGAGCCGCACTACGGCGTTACCTGGAGTCCCAACAGCAGTTTTAATGCCAGCGATTGGCTGCGCTACCAGCAGCCGGGCGACTTTTACTGGTCGGTGGCGGTCATCACCGGCAGCGAAGGCCAGGTAGACCGCGAGATCAGCAGCGAAGCGCCGGCTCGCAAGTTCACGGTTTTGAGCGACCGCCTGCCCACGCCGACCGCCGTTCCGGTGGCGGATACCATCGAACTGCCGCCCGGTTTTGTCGTCAAACCCTATGCCGAGCCGCCCACCAATCTGTCCGGCGTGATGACCTGGGGGCCGGAGGGCGAACTGTATATCATGACGCACGGCGGCGATATTTACGTGGCGCGCGACCTGAACGGCGACCGCTACGCCGAAGATATGAAGGCGCTGTTTATTGACCACAACGAACTGCTCAGTTATGCCATCGGCATCGCGCTGCATGAGGGTGTGATTTATATCTCCGACAGCGGGCGCATCAGTACCTTCACCGACAGCGACGGCGACGGCACGCTGGACACGTTGACGCCGATTGTTACCGGGCTGCCGTCGCTGCGGCATCCGTTCCATTCCAACAACCAGATCGAATTCGGGCCGGACGGCAAGCTGTACGTGGGCATCGGCTCGAACACCGATCATGGGCCGCTGGATGGCTCGGACGAAACCAAAATCCTGCGGATGAACCCGGACGGCAGCGAACTGGAAGTGTTCGCTACCGGCTTCCGCAACCCCAATGACATCGCGTTTTCGCCGGAAGGCGAGCTGTTCACAATTGACAACAACCCGAACGAGTTCGGCCCCGACCTGCGCTACCTGCCGGGCGAGGAAGTTAACTATGTGCAGTTCGGCAAGGATTACGGCTTCCCGCGTGTGTTCGGCACCATCAACCTGATAAACGACCCCAGCGAACCGCCGATTACCGAGTTTTATTCGTCGGTGGGGGTGAGCGGCATCGTTTATTATGCCGCCGACCATTTCCCGGAATATTACCGGGGCGGCCTGTTCGTCACGCAGTTCGGCACGGCAGCGCCCAGCCCGGTGGCGCGCAGCCTGCAAAACGGGCGGCAGGTGGTGTTTGTGAAGATAGAAAAAACGCCCGATGGCCGCTACGTGGGCGACTGGGAAACCTTCGCCGCGTTTGACGAAACGCTGATTGACTTCCGTCCGGTGGATGTGACCGTCGGGCCGGACGGCGCGCTGTACGTGCTGGAGTGGTTCTCCAGCAAGGTATACCGCATCGAATACGTGGGCGAAAGCGCGCAGATGGCGATGCTGCCCACGCCCACGCCCACGCTGCCGCCGACGCCCGCGCCGCCCGACCTGCTGGCCGAAGGCGAGGCGCTGTTCCTGTGGGGCGCACAGGATGCCCCTGCCTGCGTCACCTGCCACCTGCTGGACGGGACTGCCAGCGCCATCGCGCCGTCGCTGCTGGGGATTCGCTACTGGGCGGAAGAACGCTCCACCCAGTTCGGCATCGAGGAATACATCTACAAGTCCATCGTGGAGCCGAATCTGTTCGTCGTGCCGGGTTACAACGCCAGCTACATGTACCTGGACTACGGCAAACGGTATACGATTGACCAGATCGAGGCGCTGGTGGCTTACGTGCTGTCGCTTGACCCGCCGCCGCCCACGCCCACCCCGACCGGGATGGGTTAACCAGCTGTTTTTTCCGCAAATCTGCACAAGGACACGGCCAGGCCGTGTCCTTTCATTAATTTTGGTTTCTGATTTGGTAGTTTCCTTTGGTTTCGAAATGCGGTAAACTGGTTTTGATTTCGTTCGCTTTCGAAAGCTTCAGACTTGACCTCACAGGCTAAGGTGAAACCCCGATGGCAACTGTCGTAACGATGCCCAGGCTGGGCAATACCGTCGAGAGCAGCATTATCGTGCGCTGGATCAAACAGAAGGGGGAAACGGTCGCCGAAGGCGAGGCGCTGTGCGAGGTGGAAACCGACAAAGCCACGCTAGAAGTGCCGAGTCCGGTTTCCGGCACACTGCTGGAGATGTTTTTCGCCGAAGGTGACGACGTGCCGGTGATGACTGCCATCGCGGCCATCGGCGCGCCGGGCGAAAACATCGAATCACTGCGTCCCGGTGGAGCTGAAGCCGCCGCGCCGGCAGCAGCCCCGGCTGAACCGTCCGCCAGCCGTCAGCCGGCGGCAGAGCAGCCCGCCGCGCCGGCGGTCGGCGCAGAAGTTCCGGTCGTTGGCGTGTCGCCGCGCGCGCGCAGCCTGGCAAAACAGAAGGGTTTTGACCCGGTTGGGCTAAGCGGCAGCGGCCCCGGCGGTCGAGTCATCGAGCGCGACGTGCTGGCTGCCCTGGCCGCGCGCCCGCGTATGACGCCGCTGGCGCAGGCGATGGTTTCCAAAGGCGGGTTTGTCGCCCCGCCGAAAGGCTCCGGCGCGGGCGGGCGCATCACTTCCAAAGACCTGTCGCCCGCTGCGGCTGTGCCGGCGGCTGTACCGCAGCCCGGCATGGAAGATGAAGTTGAGATCATCCCGGTGCGCGGCGTTCGTAAGGTCATCGCCGAACGGATGCTGGCCTCCATGCAAACGACAGCGCAGCTTACGCTCAACACCTCCGCCGACGCGCGGGCGCTGCTGGCCTACCGCAAACGCCTGAAAAACAGCCCCGAAGCCCTGGGTTTGCAAAAAGTGACCATCAATGACCTGGTGCATTTTGCCGTGTCGCGCACGCTG
>JAPKMO010000017.1 GCA_026645945.1 Anaerolineae bacterium | reverse complement strand
GATAAAACGCGCCCAGTAATTGCCAGGGTCATCCACCGGCAGGTACAGGCCGCTCGGCACACCGGGGCCGGGTGTGCCTTCGGTCGCCCAGTCCGGCGTATGTTTGATGATGGCGACCACTTCCCGGTTGCAGTCCCGCGCCGCTGCCAGCCAGCGGTCATCCACGTTGAGCGTGTGCCAGTCGTCCGGCCCGGTGGGCTGATGCTGCGACCAGTCGAAGATGATGCGCTCCCAGCCCGCGCCCAACTCGCATACCACTTCCGGCAGCCAGAACCCTTCAACGACGCCAAAACGGTTACTCGTGCCGGACTGATCTTCCTGGGCTGCCAGACGAACGCCCGGCAACAGGCACAAAACGCAGGCCGCCAGCCGCAGAAAAATACCACGTTTCATTCAGGCCGCTCCGCCGGGCGAATGTCCTGCAAATTCAGCTGCAGGCTGCGCGAGCCGTTCCAGACGTTGATTTCAAGCTGGTAGGCCGCGTCAATCAGCCCTGGCATGTTCTCCGCCCACTCGCCCAAGCCGAAGCCGATAGCGTCTATCACGCGGCTTTGCCGGTATTCATCCGTTACTTTTAACTTCAGATGGCTGCTGTCCTTGCCGACCGTGCGCGCCTCTACTACGCGCAGGCGGCGCGACATCAGCACCGGCGCAGGATTCATATGGCCGGTGGGTTCAAGCTGCTGCAATTCTGTCACCAGGTCCTCCGAGAGCCGGTCGAGCGGGACATCCACATCTACTTCCAACATGGGGCGAAGTTCCTGCCCCTTCAGGCCGTCCTCGGCCAGCGCCATCAGGCGCTTTTTTAAGCTGTCAATGTTGCCGTTCAAAACCGTAAAACCCGCGGCCTGGGCGTGGCCGCCGTGCCGTACCAGCATATCGGCGCACTGGTCGAGCGCCTGTGTGATGTCGAACTGCGGAATACTGCGGCACGAGGCGCGGCTTTCGGTTTTGCCCAGTTCCATTACCACTGCGGGGCGAAAGTACTCCTCCACCAACCGCCCGGCCACCAACCCAACGATTCCGGGCTGGAAACCCGCGTCTCCGGCAAAAATTAACGGCAGATTGTGTGCGGTTTCGGCCTCGATTGTAGCACGGATTTTTTCCTGCGCTTCGCGGGTTAACGTCTGGCGTTTAACATTCAATTCCTGAAGCTGTTCCGCCCACTGTTTCGCTTCGGCCTCGTCCTGCGCTGCCAGCAGGTTATAGGCAATCATGGCGCTGTCCAGGCGTCCGGCAGCATTGATGCGCGGCCCGATGGCATAACCGATGGTCATCGCTGTTACGCTGCTGGGTTTGACGCCTGCTACCTCCAGCAGAGCCTTGATGCCAGGGCGCGGCTTTTGATTGATGACTTCCAGCCCGCGCCGTACCAGCGCCCGATTTTCTTCCCGATTAAGCGGCGCCAGATCGGCCACCGTGCCGATTGCCACCAGATCGAGCAGGCTTTCCAGATCAAGCGGGCGGCGTTTCTCGCGCAGTTTTCGGTCATGGCCGGCGACCATCACCAGCGCCTCGGCCACCCGGTACGCCACGCCCACCCCGGCCAGCATATCTTCGGCATAATTCCAGTTTTCGTCTTTGGGGTTGATGACGGCATGGGCCGTCGGCAGCTCCGGGCCAATCGAGTGATGGTCGGTTACGATGATGTCGAGTCCCTGGCTTTTGCCGAACTCAACCTCCTCGACGGAGCGGATGCCGCAGTCCACTGTAACGACTACACGAACACCGTCTTTCGCCAGAGTTTCCAGGGCGTCGTTGTTCAGCCCATAACCCTCATCAATCCGGTTCGGGATATATGGCTCAACGTCCGCCCCCAGCGCGCGCAACGCCTGCACCAGCAGCACAGTCGAGGTAACACCATCGGCATCAAAATCGCCGTAAACGACGATTTTCTCTCCCCCCTTGATCGCAGTCACCAGCCGGCTGACAGCTCGATCAATCGGGCGATTTTTGCCTTTTATGCTCAGGTAGCGCCCGCCGGACAGGGCGGCGGCGCGCAAAAAATCGCGCGCCCGCTCCGGGCTGTCAAAGCCCCGGTTGATAAGCACCTGCGCCAGTTCCGGGCTGATGTTATACGGCTGATACTGTTTTAAATGCCCCTGTGAGGACGGGGGTTTTATCACCCACTCTTTGCTTAACATGGACACCGCCCTGGGCGACGCTTACAATTAGGACTCGATAGGCTTCCGCTGAAGTGTAGCATTTTGCTACAGCCCAAACAAGCAAGAGGATAAACCGCATGGCGAAAGTCGTTTTTATGGGAACGCCGGATTTTGCCGTACCGACCCTGCAAGTCCTGATCGAACATCACGAGGTCATCGGCGTCGTCACCCAACCCGACCGCCCTGCCGGGCGCAGCCGGCAGCTTCAGGCTTCTCCGGTTAAGCGGATGGCTCAGGCCGCCGGCATCCCAGTATTCCAGCCGGAAAAAATCCGCCGTCCCGAAGCGGTCGCAGAATTGCGCCAATGGACGCCGGATGTATATGTTGTGGCCGCCTTTGGGCAGATTCTCCCCCAGGCGGTGCTAGATATTCCGCCCCACGGCTCGATTAACATCCACGCCTCGCTGCTGCCGCGCTGGCGCGGCGCGGCGCCCATCCAGGCCGCCATCCGTGCCGGGGACGCCGAAACCGGCATCACTATCATGAAGATGGACGCCGGGCTGGACACCGGCCCCATGCTTTCGCAGCGCGTCATGCCGATAATGCCGGACGAAACCGGTCAATCGCTGCACGACCGGCTGGCGCAGGTGGGTGCGGAACTGCTGATCGAAACCCTGCCCGGTTATCTGAGCGGACACATCACCCCGCAGCCGCAGCCGGAGGACGGCATCACTTACGCGCCCCAGATCAAAAAAGAGGACGGATTTATCAACTGGGGGCTGGACGCCTGGGCGATTGAGCGGCTGGTGCGCGCCTTCACCCCCTGGCCGGGAACCTACACCTTCTGGAACGGCCAGCAGCTTAAAATCCTCAGCGGCGTGGCAAACGAGGGCGTGGGCGAGCCGGGGCGCGTGATTGAAACCCCGCGCGGCCTGGCCGTAGGCGCGGGGCGAGGATTGTTTTACCCGGCACAGGTGCAGCTTGCCGGGCGCAAAGCCATGCCTATCCAGGCGTTTGCGATAGGCCAGCCGGGGCTGGTGGGATCGCTGCTGGAATCGCCGCCGGTAGAGTCTGGTCGAACACAAACCTGAGCCGGGGGAGAAGGTCGGCGGTAGTTTTAACCGGGGCCGCGCAGTCCAGCATCATATAACGCGCCGAACGTTTGGGGAAAGCGTGGGTATAACTGGCGAAACGAAGCTGCTGTTTGCCCACTTCGGCAAAACCGTCCTTGACGCCGATATGGCCGGCCGTCAGCACACGCTGTTCGTAGGGGCTGACCTCCGAGATGTATTGGAGAAAGTTTTTCGCAGTGCGCTGGTAGATGGCCTCGCCAACTTCCAGTTCGTTCTGCGAAAACAGCGTATTCCACATCAGGTCAAAATCGGTATTCTGCCCGCTGAGGAACAAAACACGCAGCAGATCGTTATAACGCGGGTCGTCCGACCCGGTGACGGCCAAGTAGCGTTTGGCCTGCTCCTCATAGGACAAGCCGGTGAAATGCGAATAACCGCGCTGCAAGCTGGCGATGTCGAACTTTTTCAATTCCCGGTCGGCAGCCTCAATCAGCGCCGCGTGATCCAGATTAAACAGCCGCTCGACGTGTTTGGCCGAACACACGTCTGCCGCCGCCCCGGCATGGGTCAGCAGCACCCCGGCTTTGGTGCGGGCAAAAAACGGCAGCGACATCAGGAAGTTGATAACGTCCTTACGGCGGGGCGCGCCTTTGTACCGCTGATCGAGCCGTGTTAACGACGCCTCAAAACGCGGCGTGTACTCCACCGAACCTTTTGCCAGCGTCAGGCCGTAAATATGCGGCAGCTCGTGGTTGCCCAGCAGCATAATCACGCGCTTCTGGCCTAATTCGGCCTGCAGCGCCATGATGTCCAGCAGGATGTCCAGGCTGGCATCAGCCTCCTCCAATCCCTCGCTGTGAATGAGATCGCCACATAACACGAAATAATCTACCGTCCCCTGCTGACTCAAAAACTGGTCACGCAGGCGGCGGTACACATCCCACGCGCCATGCAGATCCGTCACGACCATTGCTATGCCGCCGTCCAAATCAACAACCCGTTGAGACATCATTACCCTCAACCACTACAGGCAATCAAATGGGGCGAGTAACCCTGCTCGCCCCGCCCAGGTTTCACTAGAATATGAAAAGCTAGTAACCTAAAATGCTCACAACATCGCGCACTGCTTTGGCGCTGACTTCGAGCATCCCTTTCTCCTCGTCGTTAAGTTCCATCTCGATAATCCGCTCGACGCCGTTCGCGCCGATCACTACCGGGACGCCGATATACAAGTCGTTGTATCCATACTGGCCTTTCAGCAGCACAGCCGAGGGAATAACGCGCTTCCGATCTTTGAGGATCGCCTCCACCATTTCGACCGTGCCGGCTGCCGGCGCATACCACGCGCTCACACCAATTAAACCGACGATCTCTCCGCCGCCGTTACGGGTTCGTTGAATAATCGCCTGCAAACGGTCTTCTGCCATCAATTCGCGCACCGGAATACCGGCCACCGACGTATGGCGCGGCAGCGGAACCATCGTATCGCCGTGTCCGCCCAGCACAATGCCGTGAATGTCACTGACGCTCACGCCCAGTTCCATAGCAATAAACGTTTTGTAGCGCGCCGTGTCCAGCGCTCCCGCCTGCCCGATCACCCGCTCGCTGGGGAAGCCGCTTTCGTGATAGGCCACATGGCACATCGCATCCAGCGGGTTGGACACGATGACCAGGATGCTGTTGGGTGAATACTTAGCAGCCTGCCGGACCACCTCCCCGACAATCCCCTGGTTGGTTTTAACCAGCTCATCCCGGCTGGGATATTTGCCGGTGGCCGGGTCTTTCCGGCGCGGCACGCCCGCCGTGATGACCACCACATCGGAGTCAGCCGTCGCTTCATAGCTGGTTGACCCCACCAACTTAACATCGAAGCCCATAACCGGCGCGGACTGCGCCAGGTCGAGCGCCTTACCCTGCGCCAGCCCCTCTACCACGTCCACCAGCACGACATCGGCTAGGTCTTTGCTGACAATCCAGTGCGCGCAGGTCGCGCCAACGTTTCCTGCGCCGACAATAGTTACTTTTTTGCGAGCCATCGAAACATTTTCTCCTCAGAAGTAAATTCGCAAATAGGGGCGAATCGCTGATTCGCCCCTACTAATATACCACTATCCGTTGGCGGATTCGACTCGCTCAGGCTTTCGGGCCGGCGGCCAATACTTCCGGCCCGGCAGCATCGGCATACTGCTCGAAGTTCTCCCGGAAGCGCCGCGCCAGATCGGTGGCTTTAGCATCATAAGCGTCTTTGTCGTCCCAGGTGTCGCGCGGGTTCAGAATTTCATCTGGCACATCCGGCACAGTCTTCGGAATGCACAGGCCAAAGAACGGGTCTTCCCACGTCTCAATCTCGTTCAGAGCGCCGCTCAGGATAGCAGTGATGATGCCGCGCGTGTGTTTCAGGCTCATCCGGTGGCCGATGCCATACGGCCCGCTCGTCCAGCCGGTGTTCACCAGCCAGACCTGCGCTTTATGGTTGTTCAGTTTTTCGCGCAGCAGCGTGGCATATTCCATTGGGTGCAGAGGCAGGAAGGGCGCACCGAAACACGCGCTGAAGGTCGCCGACGGCTCGGTGACGCCGCGTTCGGTCCCGGCAACTTTGGCCGTATACCCGCTGATGAAATAATACATGGCCTGTTCCGGCGTCAGCTTGGCGACCGGCGGCAGCACCCCGAAGGCATCGGCAGTCAGGAAGATGATTTGTTTCGGATGCCCGCATGTGCCGGAATAATCGGCATTGGTGATAGTTTCAATCGAATAGGCGGCACGGGTATTCTCGGTAAACCGCTCGCTGTCCAGGTTCAGGCGGCGCGTCACCACATCCATATCCACGTTTTCCAGCACCGTGCCAAACTGCCGCGTCTTTTCGTAGATTTCCGGCTCGCCCTCCTCGCTCAGGCGGATGACCTTCGCATAACAGCCGCCTTCAAAGTTGAAGATGCCGTCTTCGCTCCACCCATGTTCGTCATCGCCGATCAGGGTGCGGTTCGGGTCGGCGCTGAGGGTGGTCTTGCCCGTGCCGGACAGGCCAAAAAAGATCGCCGAGTCGAACTTGTTTTTGCCGTAATTGGCCGAGCAGTGCATCGAAAGGATGTTGCGGCGGGGCAGGACGTAGTTCAGCACGCTGAAGATGGACTTTTTGATCTCGCCGGCATATTCCGTCCCGCCGATCAGGATCAGTTTTTTGGTGAAATTCACCAGAATAAAGGTGGGCGACAGCGTATTGTCAACCTCCGGCGTGGCATGGAAACCGGGGGCCTGGATGACGGTAAACTCCGGCACGTGTTTGGCGAGTTCCTCCGGCGTTGGGCGAATGAACATCGTGCGGGCGAACAGGTTGTGCCATGCCCGTTCCGTGATGACGCGAATCGGCAGGCGGTAGCGCGAATCCGCGCCGCCAAAACAGTCCTGGACGTATACATCACGATGCTGAAAATAAGCCTGCAGCCGCAGCAGCAGCCGGTCGAAATCTTCCGGGTCAAAGGGGCGGTTGACCTTGCCCCACCAGACCGTGCCTTCGGTTTCGGCATCGCGCACGACGAATTTATCGTTCGGCGAGCGCCCGGTATGCGGGCCGGTTCGTACTACCAGCGGGCCCAGATGAGCCACCAGCCCTTCACGATTACGAATGGCGTGTTCGTATAACTCCGCCGTGCTGAGATTCCAATAGACGTTTCCCAGGTCTATCAGACCATGATTTTCCAGCCCATAACTGCTCTGAATAGTTTGTTCGACCGGTTGCTGCACCATAAACCCTTATCTCCTTTACTCCAAGGGCATACAACTACTCATTGTATCGAGATGCGCGACAATTCACGATGACAGATGCTTGGTTTCATTTGTGATTTTTGTCACAAATGCGGCCGCGTTTAAATGTTTTGATGTTCCGGTGGGGAATTTACCGGCCCGGACGACAGGCTTTTCGATAAAGCGGCCAGGTGGGTAATATCGGCAGCGGCGGCCAGTTTCCAGCCCGCCCCATTTGGCTCCACCGTCGTCACCGAGGTATTTTCCAGGCGCAGTTCGCCGACCGCTGGGGAGTTGTCGAACAGCCTGAGCAGCAGCAGTTTGAGCGCGCCGCCATGCGAAACGACAGCCACTTCTGGCCCTTCGTCGCGGGCGATCACATCCATCCACGCTTCCCACATACGCTGTTGAAGCATCCGCCGCGACTCGCCGCCGGGAATCGCATAATCCCAGTAATCGGCATTAAACGACGCCCACTCCGCTGGATAACGCGCCATCATTTCGTCACGTTTTAAACCCTGGAAAATCCCCAGGTCAAATTCTCGCAAACGCACATCAGGTTCTGGCCGGACGCCCACCGCCGCGCCCAGAAATTCGGCCGTCTCAAGGGCGCGGGGCAGATCGCTGCTATAAATCGCCCGGATGGGATTTTGACGCAGATGGGAGGCCAGCGCCCGCGCCTGCGCCCGCCCGATGTCATTCAGCGGCACGGGCAGGCTGCCCTGCCAGCGCCCCTCCATGTTCCAGTCTGTCTGTCCATGACGAATAAGCAAAATCCGTTTGATATGCAATAGTGACCTTTCTTACCAGCGGGGGTCAGATGGCCGTCTGCCACCCACCACCAGGCTTGACGTGTTTGTATTATAGCGGCACAATTATGCCATCTTCAGAGTTTACCATTGAGTTTCGACAAAAAAGGAGTCCAGTTTCGGTGAAAGTGACTGAAAAAATTAGCGCGGATTCCAACCCTGCCGTGCTGGGTACGGCGATGGTCGCCGGTCTGGGGCTTGTTCTGGCCGTTCTGGCGCTGGGTTTTGGTGTCATCCAGGGCGACGCTGGCTTCACCGGCCTGATGCTGGCCGCCGGAGGGCTGCTGTTCGTCCTAGGGCTGGTCGGCTGGGTCGGCATGGCGCAGCCGCACAAACGTTTCGATGACATCAATCGGCCCGCGCCGGATGACCATCACCACGACGAACATCACGAAGAATACGCCATCGAAGCGGCTGCCGATCACAGCGTCGAGGCTGCACATCACTGATGCCCGGCGCAAACATCCCCGCCCGCGCCCCGGTTTACGACCTGCTCGCCGGGGTCGTTTTACAGGCCGGGGCAGCGCAGGCGCTCGCGCTTGCTCCGCAGCCGGGGGTAGAAATTCCTGTCAGCGGCGATTTTTTGATTCAATACGGCGTGCGCTTCCTGGGAAAGCCGGAGCGTTATATCGTGCCGGAGCTGGTCGTGCTGGATTATGGCGATATGCTGGCCGGGGAGGAAGCCTGGAGTTTTCTGTGGCATCGCAGCAATCTGCATCCCCGCGCGGAGGTGGTCGGCTGCCGTGACGATGGCAGCGAGGACATCGTGTTTTTCCGCGCCCTGGACTTGAGTTTGCCCCCGCAGGTACTGGTTTTTTCCGCTCCCGGCGGCGCGCTGCTGGCGCGCCCGACCGCCCTGATCGCGCCAGATGCCGCCGGGCTGCCGGCCCGCCTCGTGGAATATCTGCCGCGTTACGCTTCCGTCGCGGACTGGCTGGCTCGGCTTTGCAATTAAAAAAGACAGTAGAGGAGCGCGTTCTCAAACCCCATGAATGATCTCGATACCGTTTTTGATGATAGCTGGCCGGAAGACCATCGCTCCGGCGTGGTAGCGGTTGTAGGCCGCCCCAACGTCGGCAAGTCCACGCTCATTAATCGTATCCTGCGGCAGAAAATCGCCATCGTCACGCCCAAACCGCAAACCACCCGCCGCCAGCAGTTAGGCATCTATACCGAAGAACGCGGCCAGATTCTTTTTACCGATACACCCGGCCTGCACAGGCCGCATCATAAACTGGGCGAATATATGGTGCTGGCGGCGGAAGAAGCCCTCAAAGATGCCGATCTCATCCTGTGGGTGCTGGACGTTTCAGTCGAGCCGCAAGAAGGCGACCGGCACATCGCGGAAACCGTCAGCCGGCTGCGCGGCGAAACGCCCGTTTTCCTGGCGCTCAACAAGGCCGATTTGCTGGACTCCGCCCACCGCCAACCTCACGTTGATGCTTATGCGGCGCTCATCCCGCATGAGCAGGCCGCCTTGGTCAGCGCCCTGGAAGGCAGCGGCGTGGATGAACTGGTGAACGACATCCTCCAACGGCTGCCGCTCGGCCCACGTTATTTCCCTGCCGACCAAGTGAGCGAAGTCAACCAGCGTTTTGTCGCCGCCGAAGTCATCCGGGAAAAAATCATCCTCAATACCGAGGAGGAAATCCCCTACTCCGTCGCCGTCGAAGTGGACGAATTTAAAGAACGCTCCGAACGGTTATCCTACATCAACGCCATCATCTACGTCGAACGCGATACGCAGAAAGGCATCATCATCGGCAAAAGCGGCGAGATGATTAAACGCATCGGCACGCAGGCCCGCGCCGAGTTAGCCGACATGCTCGGCACGCAAGTATATCTTGATCTGCACGTGAAAGTCCTCAAAAACTGGCGCAGCGACGAGGCTTTAATGCGCCGCCTGGGCTACCGTCTGCCGAAGGAATGACCGCGCTCAGGGCAGCGTCTGGAGGTAAACCCGCGTTTCGTCCACGTCGCGGGCGATTTGTTCGATCAATGCCTGAATGCTGTTGAACTTGGCTTCCGGGCGCAGCAGCTTTTCAAATGAAATTTCGATCTGCTGACCGTAAATATCACGGTCGAAGTCCAGCAGATAGGGTTCGACGGTAACATCGGTCGCCCCTTCAAACGTGGGACGAATGCCGACGTTGGTCGCAGCCATAAACCGCTGACCGTCTACCCATGCCCAGCCGGCGTAAATGCCGTTAGCCGGAATCACCTGCTCGTCCCACACGTTCATATTCGCGGTTGGGAAACCAATCTGCCGCCCGCGACCTTCACCATGTATCACTTCCCCGACCAGGGAGTAGGCACGCCCCAGCCATTTGCGCGCTTTTTCGACTTCCCCGGACATCACGGCCTGGCGAATGGCCGAACTGCTGATCTTTTCGCCGTCATTCGCCATCAGATCAATCTCCCGGACGGCGAAACCCTTTTGCTGGCCCTGCGTTTGCAGAAACGCCAGATTACCTTCTCGTTTATATCCCATCGCAAAATCCGCGCCCACCCACAGCACGTTCAGCCGCAGGTTCTTCAGCAGCACATCCACGAAGTCCGCCGCGCGCACCTGGCTGGCTTCCCGGCTGAAGGGGTAGGTGATGACATAATCCACGCCCAGTTGCAGCAGCAGGTCGGCCTTTTGCTGCGGCGTGGTCAGGTAATAACGCCCCTGCAAGCTGCGCAGCACTACATCAGGATGCGGGAAAAAAGTGACGACCACCGCCAATTGGTCGGCGGCGTGGGCTTCTGCCACCAGCCGCCGGATTAAATGCTGGTGTCCGGCATGAACGCCGTCAAACACGCCAATCGTCACGAAAGAAGGGCGGTCTAAAGCGGCTGCGTCGAGCGTGTACAACTGTTCCATAAACAGTCTCTTAGGATTTGAGCCTCACGTTAAAGACGCGCTAACGCGCGCCTATCCTACAAGAATACCTTACGTGGCCGCCACAGACCACCGTCTTTTTGAACAGCGGCGGCCAGGCTGCCGTCCGGCCCGTAGGCAAAAGCAAAATCCCCCGCGACTGGCTCCGACGACAACACGGCGCGGCCATGCCGAATGTGTTCTAACTGCGCCGCATCCAGCCGGACGGAAGGCCAACCGGCCAGCGCCTCCTGAGGTGAGAGCAGCCACTGCTGCCAACCGGTCGAATTCAGCAGCGTTTCCAGCGGCAAGGATTTTTCCAGCGTAAATACGCCGCTGGCGGTGCGCGTCAGCCCGGCCAGGTGCGCGCCAACGCCCAAAACTTCGCCCAGATCATAAACCAGGCTGCGGATATACGTCCCGGCGCTGCACGTCACATCCAGCGTAAAAAACGGCGGTGACCAGTCGGTAAGCGCCAGCGTTTCGATCCGCACCGTCCGCGCGGCGCGTTCGACTTCCTGCCCCGTACGCGCCAGTTCGTACAGCTTGCGCCCGCCCTGTTTAATGGCGCTGTACATCGGCGGAATTTGCGCGATTTCACCCAGGAAAGCCGGCAGCGCCCGTTCCACGTCCTCCCGCTGGACGGCGGTGGCATCCCGCTCCTGCACAACCTGCCCCTCGGCATCGTAGGTGTCTGTCACAATCCCCAGACGCACCCTCGCCCGGTAACATTTGACGGATGCCATCACGTACTCGCTCAAACGGGTGGCGCTGCCCAGGCACAACACCAGAACGCCGTCCGCCAGCGGGTCAAGCGTCCCGGCGTGACCGATTTTTTTAATCCCCAGACCGCGCCGCAGCCTGGCGACGACATCATGGCTGGTTAACCCCGGTGGTTTGTTGATATTGAGAAAACCGGATACAGCCATTCTTTTCTACAGGGTAATCACTTTATCGGCGCGCATCTGCGCTTCCAGGATGTCGTGCATCCCACCGATGATGCCGACCCGAACCTTTTCACGTAAATCAAAGTAGCTCAAACAGGTGCTGCATACAATTAAATAAACGCCTTTTTCGCTCAACCGCATCAACGGTTCCAACACCGGCGAATCCTCAAGCACCATCTTAACGCCGTTGGCATAAAAACAAACCGCCGTCGGGAGATGTTCGTTGTCTAACAGCATGTGCAGATAGGTATTTAAGAGTTTGTGCTGAAGCTCGCGGTCAGCATGTCCCATACCCTCGTTGTTGACCATAATCACATAAGAAGTCCGGTTATCGTTTGAAGACATTCGGCTAAACTCCTTTATGCCAGTATAAGATAGGGGCGACTCTAACGCCGCCCCCGCTGTTTTGTCTACAGGCAGTTCCCACAGCCGGCCTACCGAACGACCTCTTCCAGCAGCGGCATCACCCGCGCAGCGGCAGCCTCCAGCGGGCCGGGGATAGTTGCCCCGGAAGCCTGTGCATGGCCGCCGCCGCCCAGCTCAAGTGCCACCTGCCCGATGTCAAAACCAGGCTTGCTTCGCAGGCTGATCTCAACCGTGCCATCGGGTTTTTGTTTGAACACGACGGCTATTTTAGCATCTTCGACGCTGGCAAGCAGACTGACCAAGCCGCCGTCGGTGACATCTTTAATGCCCACCGCCGCTAGATCATCCTGGGTAATCCATGCCGAAATAATACCGTCGGCCAGCCGAACCGAAGGCAAAACGCGCTTCCACAGCTCAATCGAACTGTAAGGTTTGGCGACTAATGCGCGGGCGGTGACTTCAGCCAGGGGCGCGCCGGCGGCCATCAACGCCTGGACAATGCCGAACGTCTCGGCGGTAACGTTCTGGGTGCGAAAACCCATCGTATCGGTCACAAGGCCGGCCAGCAAAGCCGTCGCCACCGGCTGCGAAACCAGATGCTGCATCTCGACCAGCCACCGGTAAACGATTTCGGTGGCCGAGACGGCCTCCGGCATAACCAGGGAAATGTCGCCAAAATCAGTATTCGTCAGGTGATGATCCAGGTTAATTACCAGCCGGGAACGCGCACGCCCAAACGCGCCGCACAACCCAGTGCGCTCTTCGTCGCTGGCGTCTACCGAAACCATAACATCCCAGCGGCCCTGTTTGAGTTTATCGCGTACCGTCTTCGCCCCCGGCAGGAACTTCAAAAATTCCGGCACGCCGCCGTCTACCGCAGCGGCTACTTTTTTGCCGCGTTCCCGCAGCGCCGCCGCCAGTCCCAGCAGCGAGCCAATCGCATCTCCGTCCGGGCTGACGTGCGTCACAACCAGAATCGAAGCAGCCTGCTCAACCGCTGTAGTGGCCTCTTTCCATTGGGTGCGGGCCGTCATGTCGAGCTTTTGTCCTCCGGCGGAATGCCCAACGACTCGATCAGCCGGTTCAGCCGCTCGCCGCGTTCGAGTGTCACATCCCAGTGAAAGATTAGGTCGGGGGCAGACCGCAGCCGCACCCGTTTAGCAACCTCGCGCCGCACAAAACCTTTCGCGTGTTTCAACCCGGCCATCACTTCGTCCTGCCGCCCTTCGTCGCCCAGAGCATTAACGTAAACATGCGCCATCGTCAGCTCTGGGTCCAGCTTGACTTCGGTCACAGTCAGGTTTTGCAGGCGGGGGTCAGCAATCTCGCGCAGCAGCAGCTCGCTGAGTATTTCCTGGATACGCTCCGCCACCCGGTCCTGTTTAATAGACATGCGGACATCTCCTTTCGTTTCGACACAGGCTGCCTGCCGGCCAAACCTGCCCGCTCAGTTGGCACGCTCCATGACATAAAATTCGATCAGATCGCCGGTGTGAAAATCGTTGAAGCCGTTAAGGCCGATGCCGCACTCGAACCCGGCGCGAACCTCGCGCACATCTTCGGTCAGGCGTTTGAGCGATGCTACCGTGACATTCTCGGCGATTGGTTTGCCGCCGCGTTTGACGCGCGTGCGGGCGTTGCGGCGCACCTCGCCCTCGCGGATATAACAACCAGCAATCGTGCCAACCCTCGGAATTTTGAACGTCTGGCGAACTTCCGCCACACCGATCACCTTTTCCTGATAAACCGGCTCCAGCAGACCTTGCAGCGCCAGTTCAATGTCCTCAAGCAGTTTATAGATGATGGTGTACTGGCGAATATCCACGCCCTGTGCATCCGCAATCCGCCGGGCCGCGTTATCCACATCCACATTAAAACCGACGATGATCGCGCCGGAGGCCTTCGCCAGCATCACATCGTTTTCGCTGATGTTGCCGATTTCGGACGACAGAATACGGATGTTGATGCCGTGTTTATTGCTCTCGCCCAGGGTTTTGAGCGAATCCACAATCGGCTGCAAGCTGCCTTGCACGTCCACTTTGACGATCAGATTCAGCTCTTTGACTTCCCCGGATGTGAACTGTGCGAACATATCTTCCAGGGTGAAGGCCGGCCGGCTGGCCTCAGCCCGCTGCGCCTCGGCGGTCGCGCGCCGCTCGTCAATCACGCTCCGCGCCACCTTTTCGTTTTTGATTTTTTCAAAACCCTCGCCCGGCAGCGGCGGCTCGCTCAAACCCAACACGCGCACCGGCGTGGACGGCCCGGCTTCCAGCACCGTCTGCCCCATCTCATCAAACATCGCCTTGACACGCCCATAGGCATGGCCGGCGATCACCACGTCACCCCGGCGCAGCGTGCCGTTGAGTACCAGCAGGGTCGCCAGCGTCCCCCGGCTGGGGTCTACTTCGGCTTCCAACACCACGCCGGAAGCATCAGCGTTCGGGTTGGCGACGATCTCGCTGTCATCCGCCGTCAGCAAAATCGCTTCCAGCAGGTCTTCGATGCCCTCGCCGGTCACTGCCGACACCGGCACAACCAGCGTGCTGCCGCCCCACTCGTCCGGCGTAAGACCGACTTCCGACAGGTCTTTTTTGACGACTTCAGGGTTGGCATTACGCTTGTCAATTTTGGTAATGGCAACCACAATCGGGACATTGGCCGCCCGCGCATGATTGAGCGCCTCTCGTGTGGTGGGCATCACACTGTCATCGGCGGCCACCACCAGCACGGCAATATCCGCCCCCTGTGCGCCGCGCGCCCGCATGGCCGTAAACGCCTCATGACCGGGCGTGTCCAGAAACGTGATCTGGCGGCCATCCCGCATCACGCGGTAAGCGCCGATATGCTGCGTGATACCGCCAGCTTCGCCTTCGGCCACGTGCGCTTTTCGGATGGTATCTAGCAAAGTGGTTTTGCCATGATCTACATGGCCGAGGATGGTGACAATCGGCGGGCGGCGCCGCAGATTTTCGGGTTTTTCCTGGGCATAAACCTGCCGCCAGGTCTGGGACTGCGCCGCTTTCTGCCGTTCTGCCTGGGCTGCCATCGCACTGGCCGACTGCGCCTCGAAGCCCATTTCTTCGGCAACGATGGCGGCGGTGTCGTAATCCACCTGTTGGTTGATAGAAGCCATAATGCCGTTGGCGATGAGGTGTTTCATCACCTCAATCGGGCTGGCTTCGATCAATTCGGCCAGTTCGCGGACGGTCAGGTAGTCCGGGATGAGGATAATCTGTTTTTCCTGTGCCATACAAACCTCCAATTTCATGGAGCGGCAGGCCAGGAAATGGTCAGGCTATCCTCTTAGTTCATGGCCTGCCGCTGAGTATATCCGGGTTGGATTAAACGCCGTAAGTTAATCATCGCTCGCGACCATCAGGGTTGCGGCTTCGCCTGTCTAAGACGTTCACGATCTTCGGCGGTCAAACTAACGCGCAGCGCGCGGCTCAGCAGATCGCCGGACAGCGCGCGGTCCCAGCAGCTTTGACGATCACAAAGGTACGCGCCGCGCCCTTCCAGCTTGCCGCTGGGGTCAACTTGAACCCCCTGCCCGGTGCGAACCAACCGGATCAGGGCGCGTTTGCTGTTTTTTTCATGGCAGACGATACACGTCCGTATCGGGAGCGGTTTCGTCCGGCGTTGGCGCTCCTGGTTCATCGGAAACCCCATTATTCTTCAAACTCGTTGTCGTCCCACTCGCCGCGAACGCGGCTGCCTTTCCGACGACGTTTGGCGACCACCTTGCCGCGTTCCTCGTCAAAAACGAGCTGGCGGCGCTGCTGGCGTTCCTTCTTCTTCTTCTTGTCCTTTTTCCCCGTTTTGGGATCAATAACGAACTCAATGTCTTCGTCCGTCTCATAGACTGCTTCGGCTTCGGGCCGGAGCAGCTCGATTTTGCGTGGGGCGGCCACAGACAGCGGAGCGGGCGCTTCCACTTCGGCTTCCTGCTCGTCGGCAAACGCGCCAGCCACCACTTCGCCTTCCGCAACAGCCGGTGTTTCGGGCGCGGGGGGCTGTTTATCCACCACCGGGACAGTTTCCACAGAGGCCGCTTCTTCTTCCGGCAAAACCACCCGATCCAGCGCCGACTGCACCTGCACCAGCGCATCGCTTGGCAAATCGGCCACCAGATGGCGGAGGTGATTTTCGTCAATCAAAAACCGCCACATCACCTCGCCGACATTTTCAAGCGGCTGCAAAGCGGCGATAATTTCATCCGGCAGATCAAGCGCGCTGACCGGCAGTTGGAACAAACCCTGCGGCAGGGTCGCCTTTACCGCGTTGATTTCTGCCTGCCGCGCCTGGCGCGCCGCTTCCCGTTTTTCGAGCGTCCGGCGCTCGATCAGATCGGCGAATTTGCCGAGCAGATCATATTCCTCCGGCATGACGGTACGGTTGGCCGTCTTTTTCTCCATGATACGGTGGATTTCTTCCACCATTTCAGGATACTGACGCCGCACTTCGACAAATTCCGGTTGCGTCGGTTTTGAAAGCGCCTCGTGAACGGCCTCGGTCACGCTCTTGATATCAATCCGCCAGCCGGTCAGTTTGGCTGCCAGGCGGGCGTTCTGCCCTTCACGGCCAATCGCCAGCGAAAGCTGGTCGTCCGGCACGATCACAACCGCTGTTCGCCCGCTGACCAGATCATCTTCCAGGTAGACGCCTCTCACCCGCGCTGGGCTAAGCGCCTTGGCGATGAATTCTTCCTGATTGGCGCTCCACTCGATGACATCAATTTTTTCGTCGTGCAGTTCCTTGACGATGTTCTGAATACGGATGCCTCGCATCCCCACGCACGCGCCCACCGGGTCTATACCTTCCTGCAGGGCGGCCACCGCCACTTTGGAACGGTATCCGGCTTCACGGGCAATGTTTTTAATCTCCACCTGCCCGTTAAAAATCTCCGGCACTTCGTATTCCAGCAGCCGGCGCAGCATGTTCCGGTGGCTGCGGCTGACGACAATCTGCGGGCCGCGATTGGTGCGTTTGACCTCCGCCACATACACCCGCACCTTGTCATACGGTTTATAACGCTCGCCGGGAATCTGCTGGTTACGCGGCATCACGGCCTCGGCGCGTCCCAGGCTTAACGTAATCATGCTGGCGTTCACGCTCTGGACGGTGCCGGTTACCAGATCGCCCTCGCGCTCCACATATTCATCAAACAGCGAGTTGCGCTCGGCCTCCCGGATTTTTTGCAAAATAACCTGCTTGGCCGTTTGAGCCGCGATACGCCCGAACTTTTTGGTGGTGCCTTCGACCTGCACCATCACCATATCGCCGAGATTGGATTCCGGGTCGTAATAACGCGCCTTTTCGAGCGTAACCTCGGTGTTGGGATTCTCGACGCTTTCGACCACTTCTTTTTCGACGAAAATGCGCGCTCGCCCGGTATTCGGATCAATGGTAACATCCACGCGCTGCGCGGCGCTGGCGCCCGCGTCGCGGCGGTAAGCCGAAACCAACGCGGTTTGCAGCGCCTCCAGGACAACCTCGCGGGGCAGCGAGCGCAACTCCGTTATTTCATTGAAGGCGACCTCAAACTCGCTTCTCATGCGCGTTACTTAAAACTCCCCTATCAGTACAAACCGAGGTGTGATTCTATCCTATAATACAACAAAATGCTTCAAGTCTTCCAACCCGGCATCCCGAAAAACAACGAAAAGTGGGGTTAACCCACTTTTCTTTGCCCAACGCGCGTCAGTTTACCATAACTTATACCCGCTGGCAAGATTAACTCGACACCACAAAACCATGTCGTAACGGAACATTTTTCTCTTTCTGAGATGGTTTAAAAGCGAAGGGCGGCCTTTCAGCCGCCCGCTGGCAAAACATCAACTGCACCGGGAATTACTCATTCGTTTCGGGCGAAACTTCCGGCGTTAGCTCGACTGTGATCTCCGCCGTCATTTCGTCGGTGATTTCTGCCGTCGCTTCCGGCAGCACTTCGACAGCGCCCGGCGCGGGTGCATCTACCCGCACGAACGGCGCGAATTGTAAAATGCGCCCCGAACCGGCATCGGCCACATAAACGTTACCCTCACCATCTACCGCCACGCCGCCAACGCTGGCGAACTCGGTCAGGCCGGGGTTTTCGCGGTTCAACTGGCCGAACGCGCCGACGCAGCTTCCACCCCGGTCGTATACCAGCACGCGCCCGGCATCCGGGTCGGTCACATACAACAGGCCGCGCGCGCCGTCGAACGCCAGATAGGGGCGGTTGCCCAGGTCATCGAACCAGGCGCGAATGCGGAAATTGTTCACCGGCGTGCCATCATTGGCGACGAACAGATTGGCCGGGCTGCCGTCCAAGTAAAAGACCGAAATTCGCCGGTTCCAGGTATCGGCCACATACAGGATGCCGTCCGGGCTGAGCGCCAGGCCGGTCGGTTCATCGAGCTGGCCGCTGCCGCTGCCGCCGGACCCGATGTCGTACAGGAACAAACCATCGCTCGTATAAACCCGGATGCGTTTGTTGCCGGTATCCGCCACGTAAACCCGTCCCTGAGCGTCCACTGCTGCCGCGCGCGGCCCCCAGAAGCCGTCGGTCGGTTCGGTCTGCGCGGCCAGGCCGTATTCGCCGCGCTGGCCCCAGGCGGTAATGAACTCGCCCTCCGGCGTGAATTTCTGGATGCGGTAATTCCAGGTGTCGGCCACGTACAGGCTGCCGTCCGGCCCTACGGCCATCCCGTTCGGGCGCTCGAACGCGCCGCCTATAATGCCGCCCTGCTGTCCGAACGAGAGCGCCAGACTGCCATCCGGGTTAAAAACGGAAATCCGGTGATTGAACTCCTCAGCCACATAAATCCTGCCGTCCGGCCCTACCGCTATCTGGCGTGGGGTACTCAACTGGCCGGCTGCGACGCCGGCGCTGCCGATAACGCGGCTGGCCGCCAAAGGCTGCCAGTTTTGCGAACACAGGTTGGCTTCCTGCTGTTCCAGCGGGTTCATCACCGTGCCTTCGCCCGTCCCCAGCGACCACACCTGCGCGGCCACATCCTTGCGGACGAACACATACATCCGGTCGGCAACCGGCCATGCGGTGATGCTGTAGCTTTTACCGACCGCCTCGCCGTAGGTAGTATAATCCCGCCACCACCAGATATTGAAGATACCCCGCCGAATCTGGGCGGCCTGGGTATTGCTGGGCGAAAAATCGAACGTATTAATTACCCGCTGCGGCGTCAGGCCAAAATAATCCTGCATCGGCCACCACAGTCGTTGATAATCGAAGCGGTAGTAACGATCTTCCAGCGCGGCTTCGGCGGCGGCCCGGTTTTCGTCCCCGACGATCACCACTACTGCATCTTCCACCACGCGCGGGCTGACGCTTTCGCCCATATACACGGCATTTTTGAAATTGCGGAAGTACCATGCCCCCGGCCAGGAAATTCGGTAATCGTAAGAGAACTTTATGTCCATGCCGTCGGTGATGCGCCGGCTCAGTTCTTCAAGCTGCTCCGTCACTCGTTTGTTGGCCGGCGCGGCGTGCGCGTAAACCAGATATTCCGTCGCCAGGTCGTAGTTGATGAACGACGCCATCCAGGCCGACCGCAGCGTGACAAACGCTAAACCGGCGAACGTGACCGCCCCCAGCATCAGCCGGAGCTGCGCCCAGCCGGTGCGGGCCACCAGCCGGTAGAGGCTGTAAATCACAAACGCCGCAATCACAAACCCGGCGATCCACTGGTAAATACGCGCCAACTGCGCCTGCTCCAAACCGCCGGGCAGCGGCCCGACCAGCACCGGCGAAAGCACCTGCACCAGCGCCACGAACAGCACCGGGAACAGCAGTGTATACAACCAGCCCCCCTGCCGAAAAGCCGGGAAGCTCACGCGCTCGAATATCCGCCCGAAAAACCAGGCCGACAGCAAGATCAGCGGCACAGTCAGGTGCGTGCCTAACCAGGGCATCTTCTCACCCGCCAGCGTCAGCGCAACGTGCATAAAAATCGCCCACCAGGAAACAAACAGCAGGAAAGGCACGCGCGTCAGCCGTTCCGCTTCCGGCAAAGGCCGTGTTTTGGATTTACGTTTGGGTTTTTCGTATTCGCCATCATCCTCCAACAAAATCTCTCCGAGCGTGGTGTTCGGCTGTATTTCCAGCAGTTCGGGCGAAATCTCAACCGGCATGGCTTCTTTCCGCTCCTCAACGCGGCGGCGAACGCCCCAGAATCCCATCAGCCCGGCTATCATCGCCAGAAAACTGCCGATCAGCGGCAGGAACTCGTAAAACGGCATGATGACGACGAGGTAATAATACTGCGGCTGGTTGCCGCGCCGTACCGCCTGCTGCTCCAGCCAGTAATCCAGGCTGGTATAGATGCCCGCCAGGCCGGTCATGTTGGTGAATACGGTGGTGAAGAAAAACACGTACAGCACATGATAAATCCCGCTGGCGATCACCCACCGCCTGGCATTCCACACCAGCCCCGCCGTGATGGCGACAGCGAACATCGGGATGATGAACTGGATGGCGAGATAGGTTTTGCCGATGGCTTCCGGCGAGGACACCGGCACCAGGTTCTTGATAAACTCCGGCGCTGCCTGACCGATAGCCTGATAATCCGCCGCCGTGACGCCTGTAAAAGCCACCAGGAAGGGCGTTAACCAGGGCAAAACCAGTGTCCCCATCAGCCACAAAATATCCAGCTCGCGGAAGCGGTACAGCGTGCGCCACCACCCCGCCCGCGCCGTATATACCAGGAAGGCGATCAGCAGGATCGCCGCGCCGTAAGTGACATACAGCATCAGCGGACTGAACCTGGAACTGGTTACGACTGCCGCCACGCCCTCCTCGCCCGGAATAACCGGCGCGGAGGGGGAAGATGCATCCCGCGGCGTGACATGCGAACGTTCTTCAATGAAGATAAAAAAGGCGCAGACCGCCACTACCATCACCAGCAGAATAGCCAGGTCGGCCCATACCAGACGCGGTATACGCTGCCGCCGGTAGGTCCACAGCAGAGTCCCCAGGATTAAAACCAGTGTCGCGCCAAAAACTAACCCCGTCCAGGTAAGCAGGCTGGCATACTCCAGCGTGCCGGGGCCCAGCGATAGTGCCGTATCCAGCGGCGCGATGGACAGCACCACATACATGGCAAGCGAGGCCACCCCCGCCAGCAGAATGCTGATCGAAATGAAATACAGCAGGGTTTTGCCCGGCAGTCTGAAAAAGTGCTGGACGAGCCGCACTACCCAGTACAGCGTTAAAAAGCTGCCGAAGGTGGCGATATAAATAAACGAGGTTTCTTTCGACCCCATACTGCCCAGCATGGCAGCGGCGAAGATAAACAACCAGCGCGCCTTCCGCCGCCAACGCAGCGGCCCGTTGATGTACATAAAAGCGCAGTACACCATAACAAGCGTGTAAAAAATCGCCGGTGTGTCGTGGCGGATATACCGGTTGTAATACATCAGCAGCGGCGAAATCAGCACCATGATTGAAGCGAGAATTGCGCCCCACCGCCCCAGCCAGCGCCGGAACAAAACCGGAAACATCACGATCAACACGCCCAGCACCGCCGGGTAAAGCCGCGCCGTGAAGTCGTTGTCCCCGAACAGGCTGTACATCAGGGCCGTCACATGGAACAGAATCGGGCCGTGCATCAACGGTGTATGCTGGTAAACGCCGTCCTCGTACAGATCGTGCGAAAACTTGGTATGCAGGCTCTCGTCATGGCTCATCACGCGGTCGCCCAGCATATAAAAGCGGGTGAACACGGCCAGCGCGAAAATCACCACGTACACGGCGACTTCCCAGTTGAACGTCAGGGCGGGCCGTTCCCCTGGTAGAGGCAATTCATCGAAGCGGGTCGTAACGGAAGATCGTTTAATCGTCGTCATAACACCTCATCTAAGGCGCAGTGGTAATATCCGGCGCGGGCGCATGGCGCGGTCTGGCCTGCGGCGTAGGCGTATTTTCGCCGACCGCTGCCGACAGCGTGATCGCCCTCCCGCTCGCAATAGGTTCGGTTACATCCGGCCTCTGGATGACCGACAGCGGATCGGGCTGCGTCGGCGGCGCGGCCAGCGCCAGTTCCTGCCGCCCCATCACCCAGGGGAACAGCAGCGCTAGTGCAGCAGCTACAACCGCCAAACCGTAACGCACTCGGTACAGAGTTGGCTTGTGGCGCGGGCGGTTTAAATCCGCCTGGATAGCGGCCCACAGGCGGTCTTTGGGCATTCCGCCCTGCCCGATCAGCGGCACATTCAGCCGGAGTTCGCGCGCCAGTTCGCGCTCCTGCTGGTAAATCGAATAACATGCCTGGCAGTCATCCAGATGATAAGCAACCAGCCGCCGCCGGTGCGGCGACAGTTCGCCATGAATGTAGGCGACAAGCTGTTTCCGGCATTCTCGACACGTCATCATACGACTTCAAAGCCAATCCATTCTTCGACTATCCATTCGGCCTGTAAAAGCTTTCGCAGCCGGTCGTGCGCCAGCCGGACGCGGCTTTCCGCCGTTTTTTGCGGACAGCCGATCACCGCCGCCATCTCGCGGTAGGTCAGGCCATGCCCATAGCGCAGAATCACCGACTCGCGCAGCGGCGGCGGCAGCGATTTTAAGGCCGCTTCCAGCGCCGTCTGCGCGTCTTTTTTCGACAGCGCCGCTTCCGGCCCGTCGGATTTCGGCGCGGGTACGTCTGGCAAAAGCAGCAGACTCAGCAGCGAATGTTTACGCCGGTATACGTTCCGGCAGCGGCTGAGGGCGATGGTATACAGCCAGGTTTTAAAAGCCGCGCGCGCCGGGTCATAACGGTGGAGGCAGCGAAAGGCATATACAAATGCCTCCTGCATCACGTCTTCGGCATCCTGCCGGTTCAGCAGCAGGCTGTAACAAAGCCGGTAAATCACCGGGGCGTACAACTCATAAAGTTGGGCATACCCCGCCTGATCGCCCTGCAAACAGCGGGCGATCAGCATATCGGTGGTTTCATCAGGCTGCGCCATCATCTGGCCTCAGTTCATCAAATACACAACCGCGATATACACGCTTGGCCGCCAATTTCCTCACTGCGCGAACTCATCAAACGGCACGCCGTTATAAATATCCTGGCGCAGCCACAAAATCATCCGCTCCACCGGCGCGCCCGCCGTCCGCGTCTGGCGTTGAAGCCACCAGGTTGGAAAATCCACCGGTCGCAGCGCCGCCGGATTCCAGCCGGTGGTGATAATAAAACGCTGCCCGACGTAGCTGCCGCCCAGATTCGGCGGTTCGGCATATTCCGGCAGCAGGACAATCCCCTGCCCGCGCGCCGCGCCCACATCGCGGACGAAGCGGGCGTTAGGATAATCGCGCACCAACCAGGCCACCAGACCGTCTTCCGGGGCCAGCACCGTAATCGGGATTTGTGGGAATCCACCCGTTTCGCGCTGTGCCAGTTCTGCCAACGTCTGGCGCAGCAGGGCGGTTTCGCGGCTCGTCGCCGTTGGATGCCACAGTTCGGCGGGGTTTTCCGAGCGGAACACGGCGGCGTTCCAACCGCTGCCCAGACTCGTCACCAGGCTGAAACCCAGCAAACCCAGCGCCCAGCCGCGTCCGGCAGTGCCGGCGCCCCACAGGCTGGCCGCCATAAAATACCCGGCGAAAACGAACAACATACCCACCAGCACCCATACCGCGCTGCGAGCATCCACCTGGCCGAGCTGCACCGTCCCATCCGGGGACTTCAGCAGCGCACGCCCTAAAGCCTGTGTATGGACGGCCAGCACGAACAACAGCCCGACCATGATAACTGCCAGCACCCATTTCGCCCATCCCGGTGTGTACCACAGCATCCGATCAGGGCCGCGCAGCAGTTCGACGGCCACACGCGCGGTTAAACCGGCCAGCGGCAGCGTTAACCAGAGCGCCTGTTCCGCGCCTGCTCCGGCATAAATCAGGCTGGCCGCCGCCCCCAAAATCAGCCAGCCCAGAAAAAAACGCTCCACAAACGAAAACCGCCCGCTCCGCGCCAGCCACCACGCCCCGCCTACGCCGAATAAAACCAGCGCCGGCTCGTAAAACAGCGTGATGACGACCGGAAAAGCGGCATACGTGCCAGGCTGCGGGGTCGTCAGGCCGCGCGCCGCCCCGCTCAACAGCGCGCTCACCGCGTTTAACCCCTCTGGATAGGCCAGAAACAGGGTAGAAACCACCACCACGACCAGCGCCGCAGCCGGCAGCCCGCCTGACCAGGGCCAGTTTCGCAGCCGTTCCCAGGCAGCGGCCATGTCCTGCCCCTCATCATCCGACCGCGCCGTCCAGGCGGCGAAAAGCAGCCCGCCCAGCAGCATAAGCGCCAGTACCGGCCCGGTTGGGTCGGTCAGCAGCAGCAGCGCCCCCAGACAGATTGTCGCCAGCACGGCGGTGCCGTTCTGCCGGGTTTCCCAATAGCGCCGCAGCGCCCACAGCCCGACCGCGCCTGCCAGCAGCGACCAGATCACCGGGCTGCCGCTTCGTGAAGTCACCAGTAAAACGGGAGAAAACGCCAGCAGCACGCTGAAAACCAGCGCCCGAACCCGCCCCAGCACGTCTCGGAACAGCGCCGGAGACAGGACGAGCGCCGCGCCTGCCAGCGCCGTCAGGAAACGCGCCGTGAATTCCGAGCCGCCAAGCGTGCTGAAGCTTAGACTGTGCAGCAAAAACAGCAGCGGGCTGTCCGGCGTGATGTCCGCGCCGGGAGCGTCCGGCCAGGCGAAGCGCCAGGCTGCCACCGCTCGCCGCGCCTCGGCGTCCGTCAGCGGCACGGTATCCAGTTCCGCCACGCGGAGAACCAGCGCCGCCAGCAGCAGGCCAATATAAATTGCCAGTTCAAGCGTCACCGCCGCCCGCCAGGGCTGCGCCGCTTCATGTCTCGATTCGTCCGCCACAGGCAGTCCTGTAATATCCATCGTCCGCGCCTTTGTCTCGCCGCGTTATATCTCTACCGGCTGGATGCCGCCAGCGCCGTTTCCGTCACCCGGTAAAAAACGCTGTCGCCGTTTTCGCATAAAGGTTCCAGAATTTCTCGGAATTTATCTTCCCCAGCGGAACCATAAGCGGCGCGCTCGCTGCTGCCGTAGAAGATGTAGTCAATCCCGTATCGCCGGATAATTTCTAATGCTGTATCCCAGTGTAAATCGCTGTACAGTTTGCGAATGTCGTCTGGGCGCGTGCCAACAGTCTGGTCGTAGGTCGGCCCGCGCCACTGGCGTTCGTGGTTTTCCCATCCCAGCAATATCGGCACGCCGGTTAACGCCCCAACACGCCCATAAGCCGGATTATACGCCCCGCCGATGGCTTCAACCACCACCACATCGTCACCCTGCACCTGCTGCTTGAAACATAAAATTGATTCCAGATCGCCAGAAACGATAAAGGTCATGCCGCCGTCCAGCGACAGCGGGCGCGGCTCAAGCTGCGCCGCGCGTCCGGTTTCAACGAACATCCGGTTCGGAATCGCCAGTGCCGGGTAGATCATGCCCAATGCCACCGCGGCGAAAGCCGCTGCGCCATATGCCCAGCGCCCGGCCTGGCGCTGTATTTTGTGTGGGTCGCCCGCCAGGATGCGGTAGACGGCGAAAGCCCCGGCGATCCCAAAAACCAACCACGCCTGGTAATAAAACTTGAAGATGGTATTGATGCGCGTCCCGAACACATCGCGCAGGTAAAAAAACTCCGGCACTAACGTCAGCCCCAGCCCAAGCCCCACCAGCAGCAGCGCGAAGCCGGTCGGCGGCGCGGTCGTCGGGATGATGGCCGTTTCTTCATTTTCCATCAGCGGATGCGGGAACAGCCGCGCCACCACCACCACCAACCCGGCCAGCATCAGCAGCAGGGTGGGCAGCGCCTCCAGCCGCCGCCCCAGGATGGCCGGCAAGACCGCGCCGATACCGCCGTTTTCATCCATAAAACGTAATGCAATCCCGCGTAGTTCCGGCACGAACTGCGCCAGCACCCCCAACCCCACCAGCACGGCCACCAGCGCCACCAGCAGCCCGCCAACAACCTGAAACCCAAGCCGCCAGTTCATACTCTGCCGTGCTTTGCGCGCCTCGAAAACCAGAAACGGCCCCAGCAGCACGATGAACGGTCCGAACATCAGGAAATAATGCTGCAAAAAAGTCGGCGTGATGATATTCGGCAACAGCCCGGACGCCTGCGACCGAAAACCGATGATAAACGGCAGGTAGAACAGAGCCGTCAGCACGCCCAGCGTCAGCAGCAGGTTAAACAGCATCCACCAGTCGGTGCGCCGCAGCCAGCCCCGGCGCAGCAGCCGACGCAGCCCATCCGCGCCAACCAGCGCCAGCATATAAATCGGCCCGTCCCAGGTATTCAAAAACACCAGCGCGCCCACGCTTAAAGCGTAAAAGACCACTTCGCCGCGCGTCGGGTCGCGCCCGGCCAGCAGCAGATTAAGCGCCAGCCCCAGCGCCAGCGCCGCGAACGGCAGCGCCATCACATGGGGGTGATTATCCGACAGTAAAAAGCTGAACTGCGGAAATTCATCAATCGGCTGCGCGCCCAGCGAAACCGTGCCATCCAGGTTAAAATCCGTCAGCACCCGGCTGGCGCGGAACCACCACCAGTAAACGCGCGCAGCTTCCGCCGGGTCGAGCAAATTCACGGGGAACAGCGTCACCGGCTGGTCATCCGGTATGCCGGCGGCGCGCGCATCCAGCCGTTCCGGGTAAAGCATACGCTCCTGCGTCGCCCAGAACTGCAAATAACTTTCCGAAGCGGTGCGTGACTGGTACGGCAGTTCCACCAGCGCCGCCTGGAAGTTGCCCATCAGCACGACCAGCGCCGCGCCCAGCAACCCAGCCAACAGCGCGGGACGATGAGCAGGTAATCTGTCGGTATCGCTGGTATAAGCCTCTCGGTGTATAGGCAGGGAGTCAGGGGGCGGCGTTCTCTCCCCCTCGCCCCGAGGGAGAGGGGTTGGGGATGAAGGTCGCAGCAGCCGCGCCCGCGTCAGATTATAGGCCACGCCGAATACTGTCAGCCCGGTCAGCGCAAACAGCATGGCGTTCCACAGATTATAACCGACCGTGCTGGTCACGCCGCTCATCATGGACAGCATCGCGCCCATCACATAACCAAAGTAGTAATAGCTGATGGCGTACCCCGCCATCCAGGCATCATTAGGCGGGAATGTCTCACTGCGTATGATGCTGCTGATGAACATCAAATCCATCGGCTTTTCCGTCGTGCGTAATTCCGGCTGGTGCGCCCGGACGACCGTCCACCCGACGAACAACGCCAGAAACAGCAGTTCGGCGGCGATCACCACCGGGCGGTTCTCCCGCCACCAGGAACGCCAGTCTATAGGCCGCCGCGCCTGGACGGCCAGGCCGAATACCAGCACGATCACCCAAGCCAGGGCGATGCTGCCCGGCGTATTCTGTAAAAAGCCCAGGCTCGCCAGCAGCCAGTAGACATAACCGACCAACAGCATCCCGGCAGCACGCGCCAGCGTATAACCTTTGTCCGGCAAGCCGGCCAGCAGCCGCGAAACCAGCGGCAGCGCCGCCGCGCCTGCCGCCGCCGCCAGCGCCCACCAGCTTACGATCATCCAGCCCTCGCGGGCTAACCAGTCCGCAATCACAGCGTTCTAACGCTCACTTTCAACCCATGTTGTTAAACCATCTCATACAGCGGTTTCCCGCCCTGCTCATCTGCTGGAAGCATCCGCCGCTATTTTCAACGGCGTATTCACCCGGTAAATGGCCGAATCGCCGTCCCGGTAAACCACTTCCAGCAGCCCATCGGCGGCCATCTGGTCAAACTTCAACAGGCCGCTCGGCGGGTAATAAGCCCGTTCCAGGCTGCCGACGATCACGTACAGCACATCGTAATGCCGCAGGATGTCCAGCGCCATATTGATGTCTGTCGTGCTGTAAAAAGCATTGATATTCGCCACCCGCTGTTCGACCAGACGCGGCAGCGGGTCGAAGGTGCGCTGCTGCCGCTGGTGGAAGTTCCAGCCGTTAACCGACGGCAGACCGGTATAAATGGCGATGCGGCTCTCCCAGCGATACTCGCGGTCGGCGCGCCCTTCCATGATAACCGGCGTCCCCTGGATGTTTTCTTGCAGCCAGCGGATCATCCGGTAATCGCCGGCCAGCGAAAACGGCGCAGCGGTCGGGTTCGCCATCAGCACATCGGTGCTGCCCTCGAAATGCTGGGCGTACAGCATGTATTCCATGCCATCCAGGGTCGGCGGCACGCTCGCCATGCGGTCTAGCGCCCGTCCGCGTGTTGCCATCACCGGATACAGCGCAGCCACCGCCACCAACAGACCGCCGAACGCCAGCCAGAAATTCCGCACCAGCCCCGGCCAGCGCGGCATATGGTTGAACAGCCAGGCCGCCGCCGCGCCGCCCGCCACGCTGAACAGCAGCCAAACCTGAATGTAAAACTTAAACACCGTATTCTGGCGGCCTACGTCGCCTTCCAGCACAATGTATTCCACACCCAGCGTCAGGCTCAGCGCCAGCCCGACCAGTGCCAGGATATACTGCATCTCGCGGGACTGCCCCTGCCGGAAGAACAGCGCCGCCACCCACAAAATCAACGGCGCGGCCACCAGCGTCACCGGGTAGCCGGCAATCGAAAGCAGCACGATTCCGGCCAGCACTGCCAGTCCCATCACTGCTAGAATCGCCAGGGTAACGCCCCTGCCGCGCAGCGAATAGACGTACACGCCGCGCAGCCAGCGCCCGGTATCCCAGACCAGCAGCGATACCACCAGAAACAGAAACAGGCCGTGAATCGTGAAGTACGCCCACAGCGGCGAGCGCGGCCCTTCCCAGGCCATCGCCCGGCTGTACACCGCCGCGTACCAGGTGGTGTATGGCAGCGCCGCCAGAAAGCTGAAAATGACGAAACCGCCCACCCGAGCTGCCAGATTCGTGACCGAACGCCGCGTCAGGCGCCGCCACGCCAACCACCAGGCAAAACCCAGCCCGGCCACGCCCAGAATCATAAACGTGATCCAGTCCCAGGTGTTGGTCGCCCGCAGCAGGCCGGTTGTGCCTGCGCCGACCGCCAGCGCCAGCCACTTCGCCCAGCCCCGGCGGCGGTCATCCCCGGCCAGCAGCACTTCGTTTAACACAAAGGCCATCAAAAACAGCATCATTGGCATCGAGATCATATGGGCGTGCAGGTCGCCGTACAGGAAGGTGAAAAACGGCATCTCCACGATTGCCCCGCCAGAACTCACCGGCGGCTCGGACAGAATGCGCGTCGGCGCCCAGTACCAGCGGTTCGGGGCCAGATCAAGCGTATCGCCCCGCAGCAGGCGTTCCAGCCCGCGTAACGCGCTGGCCGCCGCGTCGTTCGACTCCCGCACGGACTGTTCGATGATTTGCGCCAGCGCCTCCGCCGAGGGCGGCGTGCCGTCATGCTGCTCGGCATACTGCCGCGCCAAGTAATCTTGCAGCACCGTCGACTGCTGGTAAAAGCCCGTGCGCGTCAGCGCCTCGGCGATAAAAACCCTGGGGGTATCCAGGTTGCCCAGCACCACCGTCAGCACCAGGGCCGCCAGCCCCGCCACCCAGGGATTCCCAACCCGCCTCGGTTTTTCCGGGTCAAGCGACTCGGCGCGCCGTTCGCGCCAGGCCGAAACCACATTAAAAGCAGCGGAAAACGCGCCGATTCCTGTCAGCGCAAACAGCGTGGGGATGATGAGGTTGTAGGCAACCGATGGCACGACGCCCAGCAGCAGCACCGGCACACCCACCAGCACATAACCCCAGTAGTAATAATTGATGTACCCGCCTGAATGCCAGGGGTCAATCGGCGGGAAAATCGTGCTGCGTAACACGCCGTTAAAGTAGGCAAAGTCCATCGGTTTTTCGCCACCAAAAGACGGATGCCACAGATCGGGATTCGTCAGCCTGATCGCCAGGAAAAAAACGAACGCCCCCAGCGTAATCGCCTCAATCCAGACCAGGCGCGGCAGATGTTCCCGCACATAAGCGCCCAGTTCGGCGCGTTTGCGCCAGGCCACCCATCCGCTGATGACCGCCAAAATCACCAGCCCCGCCGCCACGCCATCCTGCGACCAGACCGGGACGCGCGCGCTGGCAACATACCACGTCCCCCAGCCGATCAGCAGCAGCCCGACCAGTTTGGCGAAGCTGTACCCCCGGTCGGCCAACCCAGGCAGCAGCGCGAACAGCAGCGGCCAGGCCGCCCAACCGATCACCAGAATCGTCGCCCACCAGCCCACAACTGTCAGCGCCGGCTGGGTGTTGATGGCGCTGCCGGAGTCGAACCGCTCCGACCATGTGCCGCCTTCGGTTTGCAGCGCGCGCTGCTCCGGCGTGAACTCCAGCAGCGTCGGTACGGCGCTGGCAGGCAGCGAATACAGCGGCACGACACCCGGCAGTGTCGGGTCGCAGTACAGCGCCTGCGTGCTGTCCACCGGCAGCCAGGGGCAGGCATAGCGCGTCTGCACCCCGCTGTTGATATTGACCAGCGACACACTGTTCAGGATGTCCCGCATCGTTTCGGAAGAATAGTCCGCCGTCTTGCGGAAAATCATCACCGCCGGGTGGTCATAAACGTGAAAGGCTTCTTCCGCCTCGAACTCGTTCAGCCATTTTGGGCTGTCATAGATCGGCAGATGCTGGTCAGAAACCCGCAGCGGCCCCAGTTCATAGGTCTGATGGAATGTTTCGACTAGTTCAAAGCCCAGTTCGCCGCCGAACAGTGCCTCGTAATAACGATTCGTCATCGGCCAGCGGTACGGGATGCGCGACTGGGAGTCGTAGCGCCGGTTTGTGCCGATGATGAGATATTCCGTTTCATCAAGCACCCGCGCGAAGCGGTCGCGTTTGTACTCGTCATCCTCCCAGTACACTTCCAGCTTATAACCGTTGATGTGCGCCGCCCACAGATCAGTCCCGCCGCAGTCGTGCGGCCCTTTTAAACCCGGCGGCGGGTCATCGGCCAGGGTGATGCCGTCCGGCAGATTGCACACCTTCGGCGGTACAGGTTCGTCCCAACTGCCCTCCCAGGTAAAAACCGGCCCGCTGCTCACTACCGGCCCACCCGCCAGCACTTCAAAAACAAACCGGTAAGGCTGCCCTGCCTGGACTTCCAGCGCGGGAGTTAGGCTTATGTCATAAGCGCGCCCCAACGGATGGTCGTCGCGGGGCAGTTCTGCTGTCAGATGCCCTTCGGCTAGTACGATGCTGCCATCCGGGGCGCTGACGGCGACACGCAGTACGGCGGGTTCGCCGCTTGCTAACTGCCCCAGGTGCGGCGCATGAACAACCCTAATCGTCCCGGAAGCGGGCGCGGTGAAAGCCTGGCTGAACACTTCGCCGGGATGGTACTGCGAGGCCAACTGCTCCAGCGGCGTATCGTCCCCGCCGAAACCGTTCGGCACGGCGATGTTAATGAGCGGCGCGTCCGCCCCTTCAATCTGCATCGAAAAATCAGCGGGTACATTTTCAGTAATCCAATGGCTGGCCGCTGCCGGGCTGAACAGGTGGCGGTAAATGTTGGTGAACATCAGCGCCCACAGCGCCGTAAAGCCCACCACTCCGGCCAGCAGCGCCCGCGCGCCGATCTTGCGCCAGCCAATACCGGAGCGGTCGGCACGGCGCACCAGTTCCCACAGCGCCCAGGCCGCCAGCAGCGCCAGAACCGGGTACATCGGCAGGTAGTAGCGCATGGACATCACCCACTGGTTGCCCAGCCAGCCGAAATACACCAGAATCCAGACGAACGGCAGCAGATTACACAGGGCATCCCTGCCGCCGCGCACCAGCCGCCAGCCCGACCAGGCCCAGGCCGCCCAACCGGCCAGCCCCAGCGCGATTCCCATGCCCCACAGGTTCATATTCAGCCAGGGAAACAGGTAGCGCGTCCGCCCCACCCACTGCCAGTTGGGCGGGGACTCGGCGTTGCCGCTGACGAGATACTGCGCCTCGCCCATATCTTGCAGCCAGCGTGTATTGATCGAAAGGCCAAAGAAACCCGGCCCGTTAAACGCATAGGGGTTAAAGATACGAAACGTCAGCAGCGTCAGCACACCGGCGGCCACCAGCCCGGCGGCAAGCTGCCCGAAGAGGCGCCGCCGCTCACGCCAGGCCAGCCGGCCATCCAGCGCCGGCAGCGCCTGCACCCCGGCGGCCACCAGCAGCAGGCCGATTAACGGCACGGTATTGATGCGGCTCGCCAGCGCCGCGCCGCACCACAGGCCAAACTCCAGATAATCGCTCAACCCGCCGCGCCGCTGCACACGGATGGCCGCCCAGATTGCCAGGGTAACGAACAGGTTGGTGATCGGGTCGGTCGTCCAGAAATGCGCCTGCTGAATCGAAAAAACGGCACAGGCATACAGCGCCGCCGCCGTCAGCCCCACCCACCGGCTGTAAAGCTGCGCGCCGATTAGAAACACCACCAAGATGACGCCCATTTCGGCAATCGCAGACAGCACCCGCCCCACCAGATGCACGCCGGTATATGTCCCCCAGATCGTGTCGCCCGTTACTCGCACGACCAGATCAGCCGTCCAGCGCACCATAAAACTCGGCAGCGTGCCGTACACGTACAGCCCGTGTCCGACGTTATTGGGGTTCAGCGGCGAACATTCGGCGTCGAAAAATCCGCCCCGCCCGCCGGTATCCGGGTAGCGTTCCAGGCAGCGCCGGTACATTTCGTCCGGGAAATCGTTGGTCACGCGCAGCGCCCCGTTCATCGAGGCGACTACATCCGACAAAAAACGCTCGTCGGGATGGAAACGCACAAAATCGTCCCAGTTCAACCCGGCGAACCGGAAATACCCACCGGCCAGCAGCACCAGCGCCAGCAGCACGCTGACCAGCGTTTCGCTGCGGGTGAGGTAAAACGCGCGTGTTTTGACGATAAACGGGTCAGATACCGCGTCTGCCATACTCACCTATGCCATTTATTCGCAGGGGCTAAAACGCCATTTGCCCCCGCATACCAGATCATCATACACGCCCGCCAGCGATTTTCCTCAGCCGGCAGCGCCATTTCGCACCACGAAGTCTATAAATGCTTCTCGCCCCAGCGCCGGAACGCGGAAAATCTTGAAATCGTCGCGCGGTTTGGCGCTGTAAACAATCTGCCAGTACCCGGTTGGGAACAGCTCTTGCAGCCGCCGTTCCGACTTGATGTCCTCGATGGAATAAAAGAACAGGATGTCCTTATCCGGGTCAAAACGATACCGCCCGCCGGTTTGCGATAACAGGTACAGAAAACGCGGCACTTCGTCCGCCGCCGATTTGTCGCCAGCATCGCCGTCCGGGTCTACGATGCCGCCCGGCC
This sequence comes from Anaerolineae bacterium, assembly GCA_026645945.1. Taxonomy (GTDB): domain Bacteria; phylum Chloroflexota; class Anaerolineae; order Aggregatilineales; family Phototrophicaceae; genus CFX2. Next base: position 18,368 of record JAPKMO010000017.1, on the reverse strand, counting down.
AGTCCAGCAGCCCGGCTTCGATGCCGACTGCCCGATGATCCCACCAGTACGGGTAAGCCAGCATGAAAGCATTGCCGAATCCGCCGCCGCTTTGCGCGAAGCCGCGCAGATACGCCCCTGCCTCCGAGTACGGCGCAGGGGATGATTCAAAATAGGCCAGGTAATAATCGGTGAAATACGACCGGTAGTTGCTGCCGGCAGCCCCGAACAAAACCAGCGCCGCCAGCCCGCCGCCCACGATCACCCCGCGCCGGGGCAGCAGCCGCACCGCCGCCCCAACCAGCATTGCCAGCGGTAGTGCCGCGAACAGGTAAGCCTCCGGCAGTGTGCCGCTGGTGCGGGTGGCGCTGGGATTTTCAATCGGGTAAGCAATCGAAAACGCCGATGGCAGCAGCATAACAAACAACATCAGCGGCAGCAGCCAGTCCACCACATCCCGCCGACGAACCATACGCGCCAGCCATGCCGCTAAGCCAATCACCAGCAGCGCGCCGGTGAACATATCCATCGCCGCCCGGTTCGGCACGCCGTTAAACCACAGCACGTCGCCTTTCCAGTTGTACATTAGCAGCGCGTTGCGGATGTTATCCATCAGCACCGGCAGGTTCGCCCGGAACGCATCCACGCGCTCTTGCAGCGTGGCCTGCCGTTCCACCAACTGTCCGGCTTCATCGCGCGCCAGGATCACGTCATCGCCCAGCAGGCGGCCCTCCGTTCGCATCCAGAACGAATTGGGGAACTGCATCCAGAAGGTCAGCAGCGGCACGAACACCACCACCGAAACGATCACCAACACGGCCAGATGCTGCACGTATCGCTGCCGCTCGCTCCACGTGCGCGCCTTAAAAATCACCGCCAGCGCCGCGCCCAACACCACCACAACCGGCAGCATCCGCGCTGCCTGGTAAGTATACAGGCCAAACCCCAGCACCAGCCCGGCCAGGATAAAATCGCCGCGCCGGTTCGTCCGCAGCGCCCGGCTGAGGAAGATTACCAGCAGCGCCGCCACCAGCGGCGTCAGCACGATTCGCAGCCCCAGGCGGCTAAGCGCCGTGTGCCAGTAGCTTACCGCCACCAACGCCGCTAGGGCCAGTCCGGCCAGGCTGCCGAGTTTTGGCTTATCCTGCCCGATCACCGCTCGCCCCATCCACCATAACACCGGCAGCGTCAGCACGCCTTCCAGCGCCGAGAGCAGCTTGAGCGAGTCGAAGTCCATGCCCAGCCCCGGCAGCCGAGAAAACAACGCCATCGCGTACATCTGGAACGGCTCGCGCCCGCCATTGTTCGGGAAAAACACCTGCGGATTGCCGTTCAGGATTCGCTGTGCGTCCAGCAGCTTTTCGACGTGATCGCTGGTCATCTCCGGCGGAACGCGGCTCAATTCGTTAACGCGGAAAAATGCCCCCACCAGCATGATCGCCGTCAGCGCCAATAAGGTCGCATTCGGGCGAAGCCGCACGCGCCGAACCCAGTCCCAAATCCGCTGAAATCCCCAACCAGCGGGCGCGAAGGCTGCCACCCACAGCCCGATGCTGATGAACCAGGCCATCGCCCCTTCCAGCCGGAACACGTTGTCGGAGGTAAAAACGCCGGTCATGATGCTGAAGGCCAGCCCTGCCCCGCCCAGCACCAGTCGAACGCGCAGATTGACGCCTTTTTCTTCCGGCACGTCAAGCGTCTCATCCGCTGTTGGCGGTGCAGCAGCGCGGCTGCCCCGCGCTGCCCACCATTTTTGGAGTGACGGCCAGGAAACATACAGCTCGCTTGCCAGCCACAGCAAAAAGCCGCCCAGCAGATACGGCGCGCCGACATGCAGGCCGTACTGCTCCACCCGCTCCGCGGCCAGGATGCTGCTTCCATATAAACCGACCAGCAGAGCAGCGATACGCAGGATGAACGCCACCGCTTCGCGCTGCCGCGCCTGTGTTTCTTCCGGCGTCAGCGGCGCGGCGGGCGCTTCAAAACCCGGCTTAAACGCCCGAAGCGGCGCTAAAACATCCTGCCTGACGCCGGAAATGGCGGGGGCGCGCCTTTGAGCCGGTGGGCGAACAAAACGTGCCATACGTTCTTTATCTTCATCAGTCGCCCGCAGGACTTCCCGAAAAGCCGCCCAGGTCGCGCCCGGCGCGCGCCAGAACTGGCCGATCAATTCCGCCAGCGTCCAGTCTTCGACGCCGGCTGGTTTTTCCGAATCGGCCTTCAAATCAGCCCCGCTGCCGGAGGATGCGGTTTCGTCCCCGGTAGATTCCTGCTCCCAATCCTCAAACGGTGTATTCATTCGGCCTTGCGCCCCTTGATGCACAGGTTCACCGTAGACCGTCCCGGCGGTTCGTTCATCACATTCGGGCGGTCGAAGAAGTTTAACACCTTGAGTCCCAGATTGATGGGATTGAGCAAACTGCCCGAATTTTTGTCGAAGGCCGTCCGGTCGGCGGCATTCGCCATCGCTTTTGGCAGCGCGCCGGATTCTAAAAGCGGCTTGCCCAACCCGTAAACCAGATTGTGGATGAACGGAAAGCTGTAATGCGTGAAGGCGCGTTCTTCCTCAATGATGAAACCCGCCGCCAGCACGCTTGCGCGCAGTTGTTCCATCGTGTACAGCCGCACATGGTTCGCCCAAATGCCCGCCAGCGGCCCGCGCCCAATATGCCGGTTAAACAGTGTCTCCAGCGTTTTATTGATGGGGTCCCACCAGAACGGATAATTCGCGTTTGGGACGGTGATGGCGACCACCCCGCCCGGTTTAAGCACCCGGTGAACTTCCTTCAGGCCGTCTACGTCGCGTTCGACATGTTCCAGGATTTCTGACAAAATCACGCCGTCGAAGGTGTTGTCCGGGTATGGCAGCGCATAAATGTTGGCATTGTTGAGCAAAACGCCCGGCAGATGCCCGACGTTCTGTCTGGCTTTTTGAATGATCTCCCAGTCCAGTTCCAGCCCTACCAGCCGGCACTGGCTGACATACCGGAACATATTGAGATAAAAGCCCCGTCCGCAGGCACAATCGAGTATGAGCGATTCATCCTGAGGATCAATCCACTCAAAAATCGTCCGCACGCGCTTCTTGAAAGCCATATCGGCCTCGTTGCGCGTCATATGTTCAATCGTCGCCAGGTCTACCATCGTCATGTTTAAAGAAAATTCCCGGCACACCCCATCCATGTATTTATTTGTGCTTCCGTTCCGGGGCGGCGTACTGGCGCAGGATGCGCTCGTAACCATCCACCGTCTCTTTAAACGAAAAGATGCGCTCGATGTCCTCACGCGGTTTGATGTACTGTTCGCGGCTGCGGATGACCTCGACCAGCGCCTCCCCAATCGAACGCCAGTCACCGACCGCCGCCAGTTTGCCCATGCCCGTCACCTGCACCGGCACGCGCCCACCGGGGGTATTGGTCATCACCACCGGCGTGCCGCTTAACATGGCTTCAACCTGCACCAGCGCGAAACATTCCGTGTCGCTGGTCAGTGCCAGCACATCGCAGGCCGCGTAAAAATCGGCCATATACTGCATATCATCCACCAGCCCGACAAAAATAAGCTGATCTCGGTACTGGTTGACCAACGCCTGATGCCGCTCCCAGGTATCTTCGTAAGGGATGTCGTATTCGCCTACGAACACCACCCGTGCCTGGGGATAGGTCTGGTTCACCACCTCCAGCGCCTTTATCAACAGATCAGGCCGTTTTTCCTGCACAAAACGTCCTGAAAAACCGATCACCGGCCCGCCGTCCTGCGACCACTGCGCCCGTAAGGCTTTTACCCGTTCAGGGTCAGGCAGCGGCATATGAGTGGGCGGGTAAACCGGCGTCACTTTATCCAGAAACGGACGCAGATAATACGAATTTTCGGCGTAATCCTGGCTGTACGCAATGATGCGCGCCGCCCGTTTCGCCATAAATTTGTACATAGCGAACATGGTGTTTTTGATGAAGCTGTTCGCCAATCCCGGCGGCAGCACCAAATCGCCATGATGCGTCACCACCACATTGCGCCGCGCCAGTTTCGCCAGCACCGCGATCAGCGCCGTTTCCAGCATCGGCGTGTGAATGCTCACCACATCATGTTGCAGCATCAGTGCGTAGGCCGCCCAGGGATAGGCTGGCATAATCATACCCCGGCTGATCGGAATCGGCGGCGCCCACAGCCGTACCACCCGCACCCCATTATAGATTTCGTCGTCGCGCGGCAGCGACAGCTTGTAACGCGCCGTCAGCACCGTGACTTCGTGGCCGCGCCGCGCCAGTTCTTCCGCTACGCGCTGCACATGGATGGTCAGCCCTGTGCGATGGGGGACGTAGTACAGCAAACACATCAGAATTTTGAGCTTTCGTCCATTCCCTTCGGCCTGCGCCTCAATCTGATCTGCCGCCTCTGCCTCAAGCCTCATCCTGAACAACCACCTTATTCCGGCCCAACCTTATTCCGGCCCATTCCCTGGACGCCCCGCGAAAGCTGCCCCAGCGAAATGCCCTCCTGAATAAACCCAACCATACCGGTGCTGACGTGTACCGCCAGGTTAACGCCGTGTACCACCAGCGCAAAGGCAGCAGCCACCTCGAACGACTCGCCGTACCCGGTCGCGCCAAGCGCCAGCAGGATAGACCACTCATACGTACCCAGGTTGCCCGGCACTGCCGGAACAGCGATGGAGAACGCTACCGCCGCGATATACAGGCCAGTCGCCATCCAGCTCGCCGTGTCATAGAATGCAAACATCAGCACGTAGCCAGCAGCGACCGAAAGCCCCCAGGCAACCGACGTCCAACCCAGCGCCAGCAGCAGCGCGCGCGGCTGTGCCAGCGGCAGCAGACCATCGAGAAACTGCACAAACCACACCGACAGCCGCGACAACCTCGAAGCGGAATTTTTCGCCACCCCGGCGCGGTCGAACCGCCCGACCACCGCCGCTAGCAGGCGCAGTGCCAGCGTTCGCCGCCGCGAGAGCAGCACCATCCCCAGAAAAACCGCCAGCGTCAGCGGCCCGGCGGCGGCCGCCGCCGCCCGCAGTTCATCCGGCACCGGGCCGGCAGCCAGCGCCGCCGCCAGCAGCACAACCACCGCCAGCAGGTCGAGCAGCCGCTCCACGATGATCGTGCTGGCCGTCTGGAAAACCGGCACGGGTGGGTCGGCGCGCGTCGCCAGATACACCCGCGCCACCTCGCCCATCCGCAGCGGCAGCACGCCGTTCACCAGGTACGCCACGTTCATAATGCTGAACGCTCGCCACAGCGGCAGCCCGCCGTTCAGCAGCCCGCGCCAGCGAATCGCCCGCGCCGCCAGCCCCACCAGCAGCAGCCCTGCCGTCGGCAGCAGATAGACGTAGCGCGCCCGCGCCAGCGCCGCACCTAATGCGGCTGCATCCACCTGTGAAATGATAAAAACAATCGCCAGGAGGCTAACGACTCCTCCCAGAAATCCGATACGCCAGCGGTTCACAATCGGCCTTTCGCAAAAACGCCTGTTATTATACGGCGCGGCGGCACATTTTCCTCATATTTCTGAACTCACACTTTAGCATTAAGGCCGGAGGTTGAGAAGAGGTGTTTTCTACGACTGCCTGACGGCTGCCGTGTTCTGCGGCGCTTGACATCCCCCGCCGCCCGGCCTATAATATCTTCAAATTACGCGGGTGTAGCTCAGTTGGTAGAGCACTTGCTTCCCAAGCAAGGTGTCACGGGTTCGAGTCCCGTTACCCGCTCAGATGCGAAAACCGCCCCTGAAATATGGGGTGTTTTTGTATAGAGTGGGAATGGCACATGGCTAACTCCCCTGTCAGACATCTCGGCATCGCCGCCATCATCGGTGACAAACGCGAGACTGTTCTCACCCGACTATACGAATCGCGCTGCCGAAATTTTTGCGCGACTCGCCTACGGCGAGAAAGGGTAATGACGGGTTCGGGAGGATAATCCCCTCGAACCCCTCATCTGCGTTCATTGGCAGCGGGCAGCTATCCTCTGGTGGCGTTGTTGTTGGGTCGTCGGTCGGGTCGTCCGGTTGTATCTCACGCTTCTTGCTATCTTCCATAGCGGCGCCTCCGAGGATTATTCATGCCCGCTTTCAGACCGCTTTGGATCGTGCGCCAGGACGATTTTTCATCCAGCCCCGCCGCCAGTGCAGCGGCCAGCAGCGCCTGCTCAACATCCCATCGCGTAAGGATGTTATCTCCCACCAGTTGTCCAAGATTGTAAGCGGCCCGGTTCAGGCAGTTATTGCGACTGCCTTCAGCCGCCTGCGCCACTGCCCGCGATTCGTCATGCAGCGCCGCCTGCCCAAAACCAATGGCTCGCTGATCTGTCGCGGTGGTCTGGGTACGTTTGACATGGCAGCCTGCCGACCGTCTAACCAAATATGGAATAACACAGCATCGCCCTAGATTTCCTGGAGATGCTGGACAGGAAAGTACATAGCGAGTCATCATGAAGCGGGCTTCACCTCCGCTACCAGCAATCTGCTTTCCGTTTTGCCGAAACACGTTATGATAGGAGTATTAGTGTGCTTTCCGGGTAAGGATGAACGATGCCGATCACTTCACTGAATCTCCATCACCTCTCCGTTCAATCCGCCGCCGATGTGCGGGAAGTGTTCCGCCTGCTGGATTACGATGTTGATGATCTCTACGCTTATGAAGGTGACGAACTCGACGCATTTGAGTTCGACGACTCCGTCGGCGCGGTCATCCGCCGCGTTTACATCATTGGCCGGCGCGACCGGCACACCGTCTACCTGTTTGAAGTAGACGATCTGCGCCAGGCGCGGCTGCGTGGGCTGGCGTGGAACATCCTTCAGCGGAGCGGAACGGCGCTGCTCGTCGTCACCCGCGACTACCGTGAAGTGCTGTTCGTTGACCCGCGTCTCGTGGGCGACGCGAACAAAAGCAGCGTGCGTGTCAGCAAGCTGAAGATGCTCACCGGCGACCCGACCCGGCACGACCTGGACACGCTTAACGCCATCCACGCCCACCGGCGCACCGGGGCGGAAGTCTACGCGGCGCAGTGCGAAGCCTTCAACGTCACCACCATCACCAACCGCTTCTACCGCGAATACAAAATCTACTATGATCGCGCCCGTCAGGCCGCCGTGCAGTACAACCCCGGCATCCGCGAGTTCTACGACCCGGACAAACTCCATGCCTTTACCCAGCGCCTGCTGGGGCGGCTGATGTTCCTGTATTTTTTGCAGCGCAAGGGCTGGCTGGGTGGCCGCCAGAAGTTCCTGACCGACCAGTTTCGCGCCGCAATGCGGGCGCATGTGGACGAAATGAGCGGTGACCAGGAAACGTTTTACTACTACCGCGAGGTGCTTGAACCGCTCTTCTTCGAGACGCTGAACCGGAAGCGACCGGACAACCTGACGCGCTGGCAGGGCTTACGCATTCCCTATCTCAACGGCGGCCTGTTCGACCGCGACCGTGACCCGCAGGCCATCATCACCCTGCCCGATTCGCTGTTTGACCCGGACAGCAGCGACGGCGTGCTGGCATTTTTCAACCGTTACAACTTCACGGTGGCCGATGATACGCCGCTGGAGCAGGATGTGGCGGTTGACCCGGAGATGCTCGGCAAGGTGTTTGAGAATATGCTAGAAGAGCGCGAACGGGGGCAAAGCGGCAGTTTTTACACGCCGCGCGCCATCGTGTCCTATATGTGCCAGGAGGCGCTGGCGGGCTATCTGGAAGAAAGCGCCGGCATCCCCCGCGAGACCGTCCGCGCCATCTTCGACCCGGACGCTGCCCCGGCGCTGATGGCAGACGAGGCGGAGCGGGTAAACGCCGCGCTGGATACGCTTACCGTGCTTGACCCCGCCGTCGGCAGCGGCTCGTTTCTGATCGGCATGATGGGCGAAATCATCCGCCTGCGCGCGGCATGTTATTTTGCCCTCACCGCCCCCGCCCTAAATCCCTCCCCCAAAATGAGGGAGGGACTTGAAGACATGCCAGACTCCCCTTCCCTCCCGGTGGGAGAGGGGCCGGGGGTGAGGGCCGAAATCCCCCCCGCCCTCCTGGCCGACTGGAAGGAAACCATCATCCGCGACACGCTCTACGGCGTGGACATCAAGCCAGAAGCCATCGAGATCGCCCAACTTCGGCTGTGGCTGGCGCTGGTGGTTGACCAGACGCTCGACCAGGCGCGGCCTTTGCCCAACCTGGATTACCGCCTGATGGCCGGCAACAGCCTGATCGAAACGGTGGACGGCCAGCCCGTCCTGGGCGAACTGGCCGCCCGGATGCTGCAAACGCAGGCCGGAACCGCCGAATGGCAGCAGGTCCACGACCAGTTGAAGCTGTTCGACCCTAACCCGGTGCAGGCCAGGATGATGCTGTTTGACAGCGACCGCGAGAGCCTGGCGCTGCCGGAACTGCGCGAACGGTTCTTCCGCGCTTCGCCAGAGGAACGCAAAACCCTGCGCGAAGAGATCGCCGCCCTGGAACGGCGCATCGTCTTCGCCGGGCTGAAGGAACGCGCCAACGGCTACCAGACCACCATCAACCAGATCGGCAAAAAGGCGGCCCAGACCGGCGGCAGACTGAGCGCCGCCGACAAACGCCGGCTGGAAGAAACCACCACCCGCCTGAAGCGTATTACCGACGTGGAAGAAGAACTGAAAAAGCCGGATGGCCGCCGCCCGTTTTTCCTCTACCGGCTGCACTTCAGCGAGGTTTTCGCGGCCAAAGGCGGCTTCGACGTGGTGATCGCCAACCCGCCCTATGTGCGGCAGGAACTCATCGGCGACCAGAAACCCGAACTCGAAGCGGCTTACCCGGCGGTGTATGCCGGGACGGCTGACCTGTACGTGTATTTCTTTGCGCGGGCGCTTGACCTGCTGCGCGAGCGCGGGCATCTGTCGTTTATCACCCCGAATAAGTTCATGCGGGCGAACTATGGCAAGAAGTTACGGGGATTTCTGGCGAATAAGACACGCCTGCAAACCCTGATTGACTTCGGCGACCTGCCCATTTTCGACGCCACCACCTACCCCATGATTACGATAGCGTCGAACACGCATCCCCTCACCTCTAAATCCCCTCTCCCACAACAAGTTGAGGAGAGGGGACTGGCTGCAAACGCACTCGCTGCTCCCCTCTCCCCACGAAGCAGTGGGAGAGGGGCCGGGGGTGAGGGCAAAATCGCCGTCCTCCAAATCACCAGCCTGGCCGAAGCCGAAAACCTGCCCGCCGCCGTCGAACACGCCTTCCACCTGCCGCAAAGCACACTTTCTGAAGATGGCTGGCAGTTAAGCAGCCCGCGTGTCCGCGCCGTGATGGACAAACTCGCTAAAGCCGGCGTGCCGCTAGAACAATATGTGGATGGCAAGATTTATCGGGGTGTAACAACGGGCTGTAACGAAGCATTCATCATTGACGAAGCCAGACGGGCGGAACTGATCGCCGCCGACCCCAACAGCGCGAATATCATCAAACCCTACCTGCGCGGGCGGGATATTAAGCGATGGCATGTCCAACCAACGGGGCTTTATATGCTTTATGTGCCCTGGGATTTCCAACCAGATGAATATCCTGCTATCTACAATCACTTGAAACAGTTTGAAGATAAACTGGCTGCAAGACCGGAAGTTAAACAGGGACGCTTCAACTGGTACGCAATGAGCCGGTATGGGGCCGAATACGTCCGCGAATTTGAGAAGCCGAAGATTATCTCGGCACGTTTTATGGATTCTCCCTTATTTGGCTTCGACAATGGAAATCATTATACAAATGATGCCTGTTATGTTATTGCTGGCGATCTTTATGTATTGGCATTTTTGAATTCTTTGGTTGGTTGGTTTTTTATCACCAGTATTGCTACCATGATGCAAAATCATTATTACCAAATACACAACCAGTACATTGAACAAATCCCCATCCCGGACGCGCCGCCGGAACTGCGGGAGCAGATCGCCGCGCTGGCCCGCCGCTGCCTGGACGCGGCGGCCCTCACCCCTAAATCCCCTCGCCCACAAGGGGCGAGGGGACTTGCTGAACTGGAGGCTGAACTTAACGCGCTGGTGTACCAGGCGTATGGCCTGGATGATGATGATATCGCGGTGATCGAGGGGAGTCTGGGTTCCCCCGCCCTGAATGCCTCCCCCAATCCTGAGGGCGGGACTTGAAGACGCGCCAAACCCCCTTCCCTCCCGGTGGGGGAAGGCCGGGATGGGGGTGAGGAATAAACATGCCGGGTGACGTTCTTTATACGGTAACATCGGTCTTCGGCAATACCATACGCATCACGGCGACTCAGTGGGTCCACGTCACCGAAGCGCATGATTATATGTCGGGGAATATGGATAAAATACTGGAAACACTGGCCGAACCAGAGCGGGTCATTGCCGGCCAGCATGGCGAATCACTGGCATTACGCGCATATTCCAGCACCAATATCACCCGCAAAACCGCCGTTGTGGTTTATCGTGATAAAGAAGATGGTTTTCTGATTACGGCCTTCTTCACCTCAAAACCGGATAGAATCGAGAAAAAAGGCATCGTGTTATGGTCACCATCTCAAGAGGGTTAATCGAAGAAGTGCTGTCCCTGCCTGCCCGTCAGGTATGGACGGAGTATGACGCCGAAGCGGATGTGCTGTATATCAGCTTTCGTAAGCCGCAGCAGGCCAATGACAGCATTATGGAAGACGACGGCAATATTTACCACTACCGCGATGGTGACTTAGTAGGCATTACGGTACTCAATGCCTCGAAGAAAGATCGTGCAGAATCGGCATGATAGAACTCTGCGAGCGCCGTACCACCGACGGGCGCGTCGTGGGCTTTAGGGTGATGAACTTCAGCCGGCATGACCGTGAAAAGTTGAAGCTCCCCTGGCCGTGACTATCAGGGCGAGGGGAGTACCCGGTGTACAGGCTGGATGAGGGCGACATCGCCGTGATCGCAGGGGGTTGGGGGACGGCGGGTAAAACTGGTTCATCCATTACAGCAGACGAGGATATTGAAGCATGACCGATCAAACCCAAAAAGGCATAGTTTCGAGCAATGGGCGTACTGTCATCATCGAGGTGGGGCGGCAGTACGTGGTCAAACCCCATAACAAGCAAAAACTCAAACACCGTGATCGTGAGTGTGTGCTGCTGGACGTTGTCCCGGTATCCGAATTTCATCCCCGTGATCTGGTAGCAAAGGTACGTTTCCTCGATAACAACCGGATTGGACGAACTGAACTGGATGATTTGGTACCGCTCGGTGAACCATATGACGGTGAGACCTACTGAGTGGCAGAAGGTTACGTATAAATATGCCAGGTGACTACCGCCTTACCGACCATGCCCGCGAAGAGGCAGCGCGGCGCAGTATCCCGCTGGACGTGCTGGATAACGTGCTGCGTGACCCCGGTCAAATCGTGGATGCTCATTCCGGGCGCAAGGCCTATCAGTCACAGGTTGAAATTGACGGTAAACGGTATGTCGTCCGGGCGATTGTCGAAGAAACCGACTCCTTGACTGTGATTACCGTCTATCGTACCAGCAGGATAAAGAAGTATTGGAGCGATGAATCATGAAAGTGACCTATGACGCGGAAGTGGATGTGTTACGGATTGTCCTGAGCGATCAGCCGGTTGACGAAAGCGATGAAGACAAGCCCGGCATTATCATTGACTATGACGCCCAGGGTAATGTGGTGAGTATGGAAATACTGGACGCATCCAGGCGGGGACTCAATCCGCATGGCGTCGAATATAGCATTACCGGGCTGAAAAGCGCGTGAAAATGCGACACCGCCCCCCACCCTGAATCTCTCCCCCAATCCTGAGGGAGGGACTTCCAACTCCCCTTCCCTACCGGTAGGGGAAGGGGCCGGGGGCGGATGATATCGCTGTGATCGCGGGGAGTCCGGGAGGAATAACCATGCTACAATTCAACCAAAAGGAGGCGCATCATGCGCGATTACGCCCCATCCACCAGCAGGACAGCCTGTACGCGCATGAAGTGGATCATCTCATTCCGCCTTCAGCCGAAGGTCGTGTGACCGTTTTTGTGTTGAAGCTCAACGACGAAATCCGTATTCGGGTGCGTCAGGCACTCATCGAAGCCGGACATTATCCCAGACCATGAACAGGAAAAACCATGTACCACCCACCGGATTACATTGATAACACATCGCCGGAGCGAATGCTCAAAAACGTGCTGGCCTGCCTGCTCACCGAGTGGGACGAGCGCGAACTGGATGTCGCCAGCGGCTTCTTCGAGCCGCGCGTGTGGGAACTGCTGGCCGAACCGTTAAGCCGGCTGCAGGCCTTCCGTCTGCTGCTGGGCCGCCCGCCGGAACTGGCGGCGGAAGAAGCGGGCGACGGCGCGCTGGATTTGCGGCGGTTCTACCGCGAGCGGCTGCGTGGTGACCTGGAGTCGCTGCCGCTGAACCGCAATTACGCCCGACTGGTGGATGAACTGACGGCCTTCCTGGCGCGGGAGACGGTGCAGGTGCGTTACTACAACGGCCCGTTCCTGCATGGCAAAGCCTATCTGATGCCGAACGCCGCCATCGTTGGCAGCAGCAACTTCACACCAAGCGGGATGCTGCGCGAAGCCGAGCTGAACCTCGTCCAGAAGACGGATGCGGTCATCCGTGATTTGCGCGCCAACTGGTTCGAGCGCATGTGGGCCAACGCCGACGACCGCAAAGACGACCTGATCGCCATGCTGGACGAAAGCAAGTTCGGCGGGGCGCAGTGGACACCTTTTGACGTATTCATCAAAGTGCTGTACGAATACTTCCGCGACCGGCTGCTGCCGGAATCGGCGGAAGCGCGGCTGGGCGTGGAACTTGCCAGCTTCCAGCAGGAAGGTCTGCGCGAGGCCATCCGGCTGATAGACCGGCACGGCGGTGTGATCGTCAGCGATGCGGTCGGGCTGGGCAAAACCTATATCGGCATGGGGCTGCTGGAACACTATGTGCTGGGCAAGCGGCGCAAGGGCTTTATCCCGCGCGGGCTGGTGATCTGCCCGGCGCAGCTTCGTGATCTGGTCTGGAATCCCAAGCTGGACGAGTACGGCATCCGGGTGGACGTGATCTCGCAGGAAGCCGTCAGCCGCGAGAACTTCGACTGGAAGCGTTACAACGACTACGACGTGGTGCTGATTGACGAAAGCCACAACTTCCGCAACCCCGGCACAGGCCGCTACCAGAACCTTATGAAAATGCTGGCGACCGGCAAGCCGGAAACGCTCATCATCCTGATGACCGCCACGCCGATCAATAACTCCATCTGGGATCTGTACCATCAGCTTTCGTTCCTCACGCGCGGGCAGGATACCTATTTCCGCGAGTATGGCATCCGCAACCTGAAAGGCTTTTTCCGCGAGGTGCAGGACGGCGGCGCGGATATGTTCACGCTGCTGGAACACGTCATGGTACGGCGCAGCCGCCAGGACATCAAACTGCGCCAGGAAGCCGGCGAGGTGATCGAACTGCCCGGCAAGGGCGTCATTCATTTTCCCAACCGCCACCTGCACAGCATCAATTATGACCTGACGGCGACCTATGACGGTTTTTACAACAAGATCGAAACCCTGATCGAAAGCCTGAACCTTATCAGTTTCAACATCGAGCAGTTTCGTAAAGGCGAAGTGGACAAGGAAATCGAGCGCAAGCGCCAGTATTCGGACGCGCTGATCGGCATTCTGAAGACGCTGTACCTCAAACGGCTGGAAAGCTCGCTCACCGCCTTCGAGATCAGCATCCGGCGGCAGCAGCGGTTCCAGGAGCGGTTCTTCGATATTCTGGTGTCAAACGGTCGGCTGCTGGACCCGGCCAGCAACCGGCGGCTGCTGGCGCTCGAAGCCATGCAGGATGACATAACCGGCGACGAGATCGAAGCAATTATGGCGGCGCTGCCGGAGGCCGACATCGCGGAATATAATCTGAAGGCTATCCGGCGCGAACTGCAATTTGACCTGAAGACGCTGGATACGATTCTGGACATGATCGCGCTGGTACAAAGGCTGCCCGACGAAAGCAAACGTGACGCCAAACTGGCCGAAGTTAAGGCGCTGCTGGGCGGCCCGCTGCGCGGCCAGAAGGTGCTGGTGTTCTCCTACTACCGCGACACCGCTGAATATCTGTTCAATGAGCTGCGCCGGGATACCGCCTGGCAGGAAGCCTGGCCGAACCCGCCGGTGACGGAAGGCATTTTTGGCAGCACCGACCCGGAACGGCGCGAACGGTTGGTGCGCCGTTTTGCGCCGCGCGCCAATGCCCTGGCGAGCGAGAGTATCGAGGAAGTTCTGGCCGGTGAGCCGGAGATTGATATTCTGATCTCCACCGACGTTTTGAGCGAAGGCCAGAACCTTCAGGATGCAGGGGTGATAATCAACTACGATCTGCATTGGACACCGATTCGGATGATTCAACGTGCCGGGCGAATTGACCGGCTCGGCACGCCGTTTACAGACCTCGCCATCTACAACTGCTTCCCGGATTCGGGACTGGAAAGCCTGCTCCGGCTGGTTGAACGGCTGCAAGATCGCATCCGGGATATTGACCGCAGTGTGGGGCTGGATGCCAGCGTGTTGGGCGAGGTCATCAGCGCGCGTTCGCTGAACCAACTGCGAAAACTGCGGGACGGAAACGCCGGCATTCTGGACGAACTGGAACGTGACGCTGAACTGGTATCCACGGATGAGATGAAGTTTCCGCTCATCCTGTATTTGCAGCAGATGGGCATGGAAAAGATACGCAGCATTCCGCGCGGCATCGGTTCTGGAATCGGGCGTTCGGTTCGGCCTTCGGGTGTGTTTTTTGCGTTTCAGGCGGGCGACCGGCACTTCTGGCGGCTGTACCCAACAGACGGCACGGTGATTACCGACAAGCGCCGCTTGTTCAGGTATCTTCAGGCGGATGTGAACGAGCCGCGTGTGCTGCCGCCGGGATTTGAAATCTTCGATCTGCTCGATACCGCCGCGCAGGACGTGTTGAAGGAAATCAATGCGGCTTTGCATTCACAGCGGATTCCGCCTCGGATGAGCAAACTCAATCTGGAACTTAACTCGGCACTCGATCAGGCCACACTGTTTGCAGCAAATCTCACCCCAGAAGATGAGGCGCGGCTGACCGCCCTGCGCGAAAAGATACGTGGCGCGTTGCAAAGCGTGTCGCTGGAAGCATTCAGGCGGGATAAAAAATTAAAAGCCATCCGCGATCAGTACCGCGAAACACAAGACCAGAATCAACTCATCATAGACCTGGATGTGTTTTTGGTTGAGAACGATTTGTATCGTGATGTGGTCGCCGCCAAGACCACATTGGAGCAGGTTACAGCAGAAGATTTGCAGCTTATTGCCTACGAAGTTTTCGGTTAGGAAACCAACCATGACCGACCCCCGCCACATGCGTATCTTTCTCTCCTCGCCCGGCGACGTGGCCGACGAACGCGCGCTGGCCTTGCAGGTCATCGAGCAGATGCCGTATGACCCGCTGCTGCGCGGCAAAGTCACGTTTGAGGTGGTCGCCTGGGACAAACCCGGCGCGGGGACGCCCATGCTGGCGACCATGACGCCGCAGGAAGCGATCAATCAAGGGCTGCCCAGGCCGTCGGAGTGCGACATCGTGGTGGTCATCTTCTGGGCGCGAATGGGAACGCCGCTGGACTACAAAGGCGAGTCTTACCTCTCCGGCACACACTACGAGTATGAAGACGCGATGCAGTCGGCGCGACGATCTGGACGCCCGGAAGTGGTCATCTACCGGGGGATGGAGGAAATCGCCCTGAAGCCGACTGACCCGGATTTCCTGAAGAAGTACGAGCAGTGGCGGTTGGTTGAAGACTTCTTCGCCGGGTTTGTGGAAAAAGACAGCGGCAAAATCCTGGTTGGGTACAACACGCATAAAACGCCGGAGGACTTCCGGCGCGCCTTTGAGACGCATCTGAAGGCGCTGGTGAAACGCCTGCTGGAAGCGCCGCCGGTGAAAGCGCGACCGGCAGACACGCCACCGGCGATAGCTCTCTGGCCCGGCTCGCCGTTTCCGGGGCTGCGGGCGTTCACCCCGGCGGACGCGCCGATCTTCTTCGGGCGCGGGCGGGAAACGGATGCCCTGGTGAAGCGGGTGAGCGCCAGCCGCTTTGTGGCGGTGGTCGGCGCGAGCGGCAGCCTGTGGCGTGCTGGATATGGCAGGCAATCTGTTGGAGTGGTGTCTCAACGAGTACGATCAACCGGAGCGCACGCAGATCGCAGATAACACGACCTGTGTGCTGCGCGGCGGATCGTGGCGCAACAGCATACTCAATGCCCGTGCCGCATCTCGTTACTGGTTCAACCCGGACTCCAGGAATCTTGACTTTGGTTTGCGGGTGGTGTGCGGGGCGTCCCTTCTTCTTAGGCTTTTGGCCTATGGCTGGGGGTGAGAAATGTTTCTTCCGTGCAGTTCATGACTTGGATTGAAGGATGCGATCATGACAGACAGACCTCCAACACTCGAAAGCTGGCGCAGGCTGTATGAACTGGTCGGGCAGGTGAACCAGCTTGCGCCCTGGGAATGGATGACCGAAGAAGACCTGTTTGGGGTGGCAGACCCCGACAGCGGCAGCCTGATGTTCGTCAGCGTGATGGGCATGTTGGGCGAACATATCAGCGTTGCGGCCTACCTGGGCGAGGCGGCCCTGTACGATTTCCTGGATTTCCACGACAATCCACCGGAAGATATGAGTTTTGCCATCGGGGCACGGCTACTGTCCATGCGGCAGCTTCAGGTGTCGTTTGAAGATCGGGACATGCTGCGGGAGCAAGATCGGGCGGTCATCCGGCAGTTGGGGCTGAAGTTCCGAGGGCGCGGCGCGTGGCCGTTGTTCCGCAGCTACGAGGCCGGGCTTGTCCCCTGGTTCATCACTGCCGAAGAAGCGCGGCTGCTGACGCTGGCGCTGGAACAGGTGCTGGAGGTTGCGCCGCGTGTGCGGGAGAATGCCCGGCTGCTGCACATCAAACGCAAGGAGCATTTTCTGGTGCGGGTATCGCGCCGGGAAGCGAGCGGTTTGATCTGGTCAGACGAGATACGCCGCATCCCGCCGCCGGAAGTGAAGGCCATCACCGTGACGATGGACGAAGGTTTACTGGCGGCGTTCAGGCGGCTGCCGCCGCATAAGCTGGTCGTCGAAGCCGACCTGTTCATGCTGCTGTCAGCGATTGGCGACCGGGAACGTCCGTATTACCCGTATATGCTGATGCTGGTGGACAGCCGGAACGGGATAATTGTTGGACAGGAGATGCTGGCAATCGAAACGAGCTATGAGGCGCTGCTGGCGGACGTGCCGATGCAGGTCATCCGGCAGTTAGCCGGTATAGGCGTTGTGCCTTCGGCGCTGCATGTTTCGTCGCCGGAACTGTATCAGGTGTTGCAGCCGGTGATGCAGGCGGCGGGCATCAAACTGGTGTCCAAAGCGCGCTTGCCGGAGATCGAAAACGCGCGGGAGGAGCTGGCGAGCTACCTGCGGCTTCGGCTGCGATAGGCAAGTGATGGAAACAGGGAGGCCTGCCGGTTTTTATGCCCAGGCTGGTATCGCCGTCTCCAGGCTTTAATTTTGCTGTTTCTCCCGCTGCTGGTGCTGCAAATTGTGGGTGGTGGCGTTGGTGGCATAGATCGCCATGCCGCCGATCACCTCGTTGTAAGCGTACAGCCCCTCGATCACCAGCAGGTCGGCCTCGTCGGTCAGCAGCGCCGCTTTCACCTTGTGCCAGTGCTTGAGCGCGATCAGCACCGCATAGGTGATCTCGCCGATTTCCGGTCGCGGCACGCCGCGCGGCACATTGATCTGAAGCGCGCGGCGGGGCAGAACGGCTGGCCTGCCTGCTGGCCGCCGACGCGCATCTGGACAAGCTGCGGCTGTATCTGCGGCTGGCGCACCAATGGCGCTGGCTGTCCGGCGGGCAGTACGAACACGTCAGCCGGATGGTGGCCGAAGTCGGCAGGCTGCTGGGCGGTTGGGTCAAACAGGCAAAAGGACACGCCTGAGCTGCGCTTGCGCCAGCCAGAGGGCGTGTCCGGCTTGTGTATGCGCCTGGCGGCGTTTGAAGCGGGACGCCTTCGGGGTCGAACAACCCATCATCCGCGCAGGCCAGACCATCCCGGCGCTATTCTTCTTCCTTCGCCTCGACCCGCAAACCGTAGTCGGCGGGCATTGTTGGAACGAAGCCGCGTGTGGGGGCGCGGTTCGCCGTTTGCGCCACAGGGCCGCAAACCAGAAGAAGGAGCGGAAGAACATGGCAGCCCACCACAACCCGAAAACCGTTGTTGTTGTTCCTGTTGTTCGGGTTGTTGTTGTTACGAGAAGCGGCGCGGGCATTGTTCTGATTATTGTTCCACGAACCCCCGCGCAACACCCGGCGGCTGGTTTCCGGGCGACCTGACCCGCCGCCAGGGGGACG
>JAPKMO010000179.1 GCA_026645945.1 Anaerolineae bacterium | reverse complement strand
AGTTTACCGTCCATGATGGCTTCAAACGTCTCGCGGTCGAGCGTTTCGCGCTCCAGCAGGATGGCCGCCAGCGCATCCAGCTTGTCGCGGTTTTCCGTCAGGGTGTTGTAGGCGCGGTTATAAGCCGTCTGCACGATGCGCCGCACCTCGCCGTCAATCTGCTCGGCGGCCTGCTCGCTGTAGTCGCGCTGCTCGCCGATCTCGCGCCCCAAAAACACCGCGCCCTGCCCGCCGCCAAAGGTGCGCGGCCCCAGCGTTTCGCTCATACCGTACTGCGTCACCATCGCGCGCGCCAGCTGTGTAGCCTGCTGCAAGTCGCTGCTGGCCCCGGTCGTCAGGCGGTTGAAGATGATCTCCTCCGCTGCGCGCCCGCCCATCGCCGCCGCGATCTGGTCTTCAAACTCCTCACGGGAACGCAGGAAAATATCGTCCTCCGGCAGCGACATCACGTAACCGCCGGCCCGCCCGCGCGGGATGATGGTGATTTTATGCACCGGATTAGCGTTTTCCAGCAGGTGATGCAGGATGGCATGGCCGGCCTCGTGGTAGGCGATCACCTTTTTCTCTTTTTCGGTGATGACGCGCGTCTTGCGCTCCGGCCCCATGACGACGCGCTCCATGCTTTCCTGCATTTCGCTCATGCCGATGGCCTTTTTATTGCGCCGCGCGGTCAGGATAGCCGCCTCGTTAATCAGATTTTCCAAGTCAGCGCCGGAGAACCCCGCCGTGATTTTCGCCAGCGCCTCCAGGTCAACGTCGGCAGCCAGCGGTTTGCCTTTGATATGCACCTTCAGGATGTCCTGGCGGCCTTTCACGTCCGGGTTGTCCATCACCACCTTACGGTCAAAGCGGCCAGGGCGCAGCAGCGCCGGGTCGAGGATGTCCGGGCGGTTGGTGGCCGCCATGACGATGATATTCGTCCCGGTTTCAAAACCGTCCATCTCCACCAGAATTTGATTAAGCGTTTGCTCGCGTTCGTCGTGGCCGCCGCCCAGCCCGGCCCCGCGATGGCGGCCTACGGCGTCAATTTCGTCCACGAACACAATCGCCGGCGACTCGGCTTTCGCCCGGTCGAACAGGTCGCGCACGCGGGACGCGCCCACGCCGACGAACATCTCCACAAATTCCGAGCCGGAAATACTGAAAAACGGCACGCCTGCCTCGCCGGCAACCGCGCGCGCCATCAGCGTTTTGCCCGTTCCGGGCGGGCCGACCATCAGCACGCCCTTTGGAATGCGCGCCCCCAGGCGGATGAACTTCTCCGGCTCTTTCAAAAATTCGACGATTTCTTTCAGTTCTTCTTTGGCTTCTTCACAGCCGGCCACGTCGGCAAACGTCACCTGTGGGCGCTCCATATCGCGCGTGACGCGGGCGCGGCTGCGCCCAAAGTTGAGCGCCTGATCCTGCCCGGAACGAACCGACCGCATCATCCGCCACAGCAGCCAGATGATGAGCATGGTCGGCACGATGGCGACCGCCAGTTGGAACAGCAGGTTGGTTGTATTATCGCCCTGCTGTTCGATGTAACGAAGGGCGGCAATCTGCTGATTGGTCACGCCGAAGGTCGTCAGCGCCTCGAACAGGTCGGTTTCGCGTTCTTTGTAGTAGCTGACCGTGCTGCCGTTACGCAGTTCGATAATCACATCCTGCCCGCCGCGCACGGTGATGGAGGCCACGTTGCCCTGGCGGACGTAATCGGCGAAATCATCCAGCGAAATGCGGTTGCCGCTGGGGAAATTGCTGGGCGTCCCAAATACAAACAGGAACAACAGCAAAATGACGGCCCCCAAAATCAACCAGAAGCGTTGAGCGTTCCGGTTATTCAGAGGATTATTGTCGTTGTGCGGGTCTCGATTATTCACGGGAAATGACGCAAGCGTTGTCGCCGGCCAGCGCCAGCAGCAACCAAAGCGCGCCCTTCTCCTTTCTACGCTACCATTCCATCGAGCTTTATTATAATCCTGGTTTCAATCGCACGAGAGGGCAATGCTTACTGCCTCAGGCACAGGCGCGTTCCACTCGATGATAACTGTTCCGGGCGTAAGCGGTCAATATGCCAATCATGAATCTGCGGTGAGAAATCCCGCCGCACCCATAAGGATATATTTTACAAACTTTTAGATTGAATTGGGAATCGTTAAGAGAAGTGATGGTAAAATCTTGTTATAGTTCGTATAACGCTTCCGGCGAGAAAAAACCGTGAAAGAAAAACGAGACTCCGACCTGAACGAAGAACATCTGCGGTGGGCTGCAACACGCGGCCTGGGAGACACCGATTTTGAGGAAGGCCAGCCGCGCTGGGGTACGGCGCATTTTGGCTCGCGCACCAACCTGCTCGTTTACGTGCGCGGCGTGCCAGAGCCGTTTATCTTCGACGCCAACGCAGTCGAAGAACTGGTGATCGGACGTTTCGACCCCGATACGAACACTTCGCCGCATATTGATCTGCAAAACTTCAGTGGGGCGGAAAAAGGCGTTTCGCGCAAACACGCTGTCATCCTGCGGCACGAAGGCTCGCTGAACATCATGGACTTGGGCAGCCATAACGGTTCGTACCTCAACGGCCAGCGGTTGATTGCCAACCAGCCGCGCGTCCTGCGCGACGGCGATGACCTGCGTCTGGGGCATCTGGTACTGCACATCAAATTCGCCCGTGTCTGAAAAAGCGCGTTATAATCTCGCTTTAAGGGTTGGCCGTGCTGGAGCGTAATTTTTTTATTCCTATGACGGATCGCAGCAACGAACAGTGGCTTGCCGAACTCACCGGCGCGCCAGATGCCCAGGCGCGGGCGCTGGAAGACCTGCGCCACCGGCTTCAGCGCGGCATTTTTTATTACCTCAGCCGCGAACGCAGCGACCTGACGCATCTTTCCGGTCAGGAACTCGGCCAGATGGCCGAAGACCTGGCCCAGGACGCCACCCTGCGCGTGATAGACAACCTGGACAGCTTTCGGGGCGACAGCCGTTTTACCACCTGGGCAACCAAAATCGCCGTCCGGCTGGCGATCAGCGACCTGCGGCGGTCGCGCTACAAGGACTTCAGCCTGGACGGCCTGACCGCCGAAGGGGAAGTGCTGCCGGCCTCCACCGGCGATACCTTCCCCGCCAACACCGCCCCCACCCCGGAAAACGCGACCGAACGCGCCGACGTGATGCTCAAAATCGAGCGCGCGCTGCGCGAGGCGCTGACCGAACGCCAGTACCAGGCGCTTTCGGCGGTGGCGCTGCAAGACGTTCCGCTGGAAATCGTGGCCGAACGTTTAGGCACGAACCGCAACGCGCTGTATAAACTGCTGCACGATGCCCGGCGCAAACTCCGACAAAGCCTGGAAGCCCAGGGGCTGACCACCGACTACATGCTCAAACTGTTTGAAGAATGAGCCTTCGCCGGCAGTTTCCTCAGATAACCGTGTAAGATCACCGCTCGATTACTCGTCCGATGTAATGAGCAGGAAAGAGCATGTTTATGTCGTTACACGAAAGCGAACTCCATAAACTGATTGACTGCATCGTCACCTCGCACTACGACGACTGTCTGGACTGCGAATCCTGTGCCAGGGAGCTGGACTGCCTGGCGGAGCGGGTGGCGATGGGCGCTAAAATTAATGACCTGCTGCCGGAAGTGGCGACGCACCTGTGCTGCTGCCGGGACTGCTTCGAGGAATTCGAGGCGCTGGTCGCCATTCTGCGCGCCGAAAACAGTGGTCAGTTGGACGCCATCGGTTAAAAGAGTATTCGATCCCAATCTACCAATCGAGGTTGTACCATGCAGAAAGTACGTGTCCTTATCATTGGCTCCGGCCCGGCGGGACTGACGGCGGCGCTGTATACGTCCCGCGCGCAGCTCAGCACCGTCGTCATCACCGGCAAGCTGCTGGGCGGGCAGATCGCCACCACGCATGAAGTGGAAAACTTCCCCGGCTTCCCGGACGGCACGACCGGCCCGGAGCTGGTTGAAAATATGCGGCAGCAGGCCGAAAAGTTCGGCGCGCGTTTTGTGTATGAAAGCGTGACGGCGGCGGACTTCAAAAACGGCTCGCCGTTCCGCATCACCACCGACAGCGATGAATATCTGGCCGATTCCGTCATCGTCACCATCGGCGCCAACCCGCGCAAGCTGAATATCCCCGGCGAGGCTGAATATACCGGGCGCGGCGTAAGCTACTGCGCCACCTGCGACGGGTATTTCTTCCGGGGTAAGGACATTGTGGTGGTCGGCGGCGGCGACTCGGCGCTGCAAGAAGGCATCTTCCTGACCAAGTTCGCCAACCGCGTGACTATCATCCACCGGCGCGACAGCCTGCGCGCCAGCACCGCCCTGCAAAAACGCGCCTTCGAGAACCCGAAAATCAGCTTCATCTGGGATACGGTCGTTGAAGAAGTGCTGCCGAACGAAAACGGCGTGGTACACGGCGTCCGCCTGCGGGACGTAAAAACCGGCGTGGAAACCATGCGCCCGACCGACGGCGTGTTCATCTTCATCGGCTACGACCCGAACAGCGCCGTTTTTGGCGACCAGCTTCAGACCGACGCCTCCGGCTACGTGCTGATTAACGACCGGCACGGCACGAACGTGGAAGGTGTGTTCGCCGCCGGCGAAATCCACGACAGCATCTTCCGGCAGGCCATCACCGCCGCCGGCGACGGCTGCAAGGCGGCGCTTTCGGCCATCAATTGGCTGGGCGCGCGCGAAGACCAGCTTCAGGCGCTTGACGAGGCCGCGCCCGCAGCCGCCGGTGTCTGATTTAACACCGTACCTGCTGCCCCCTCTCTCAACCGCCCTGGAACAGAGAGGGGGCTGAAAAGCCGGCAGTCCTCGTTTATAATCCCCCTCATGACACCACCCCATCTGAATCATTATCTGGAAATGTGGGATTTATCCGCCCCGCAGCCGCTGGCTGAAACGGCCACCAGCTGGGTATATACGGTCGTATTCGGCGGGGCGCGGGTCGTCCTTAAACTTCTCAAGCCCATCGGCGTCGAGGACGAAAAAAACGGCGCGGCGGCGCTGCGTTACTTCAACGGCCAGGGCGCGGTACATCTGCTGCGGGATGACGACCAGGCGCACCTGCTTGAATACGCCGACGGCGAAAACCTGACCGCGCTGGTCGAACGGGGCGAGGACGAAAAAGCGACCGCCATCATCGGTGATGTGCTGAACCGGCTTCACGCCGCGACCGGCGATCTGCCGTCCGACGATTTAACGCCGCTGCAGGTGCGCTTTAGGTCGCTGTTCAAACAGGCGCAGGCGGACAGCCGGAACGGTTCGGACTCGATTTATGTGAGGGCCGCGCGGGTCGCTGAAGAACTGCTGTCGCAGCCGTGCGAGGTGCGCGTGCTGCATGGCGATATTCATCACTACAATATCCGCCGCCATTCGCAGCGCGGCTGGCTGGCCTACGACCCTAAGGGTTTGATCGGTGAGCGAATCTACGATGCCGCCAATACGCTGTGCAATCCCGGCGGGCTGCCCGAACTGGTCAGAAACGAGGCCCGGCTGTTGAAAAACGCCGCGATTCTGGCCGAGAGGCTGGGCTGCGATTTTTCGCGCCTGCTGGCTTTCATTTACAGCTACGCCTGCCTGAACGCAAGCTGGTACATGGAGGACGGACAGTATCAGGATCATTCCCTCGGTGTGGCGCGGCTGGTCGAGCCGCATTTGCATTAGGGGATTCTTCAGGCTCCCCCATTTTTGAGACTCGCCGCGTTTTGTTGTACACTGGTACGTTAATCTGCATACTGGCAGTGGGCTTTAGCCCACTGTCGGAGGCAGGCATTCTCGAAAACAGTCACCATCTGGGGAGGCGCTGGATACATGGCAACGGACTCGCGGACCTGGTTTTATACAACCCCCGAACCGCGCCCTTATTTTATTGAGGAACGCATCAACCATACCCTGTGGAAAAACCGCTTGCAGGGGCTTTCGATGTCCTGCACGCAGTGGACGCCGCCGATCAAAATGGAAGGCTCTTGGAACGGGATGCCGGTTTTCTTCGAGTGGCAGCCGGGCAAATACTTTATCCTGCGTTCCGGGCGCGAGGTAAAAGAGCTGATCGGCGTGATGCGGCAGATTTTGCTGATGCGCCCGGCGCTGGCGTATACCGATACCAACGGTCTGTTCACGGTGGAATGGCACACCGACGGCGGCGAAACCCGCTGGAATGAAATTAAAGGCGGCCCGGAATATCAGGGTTTGCGCCGCCTGCGTAAAGGCTGAAAAAGACGGACGCGAACAGGGGGCTTCAGCCCCTTGTTTTCACCATGCCGCCTTCAGCGCGTGTAACTGCCGTCGTCGAAGATGCCGGTGGGGTGGCAGCCCCGGCGCGCGCCGGCGGCTTCGATTTCCAGGCGTTTGAATTCCTCGTAATGCGCCGTATTGGGCGGGTAGGAAACCACTTCGGCATAACCCTGCTGCACCAGCGCCGCGTTGACGAACAGATCGCCGGCGTAAACATAACGCAGCAGCCGCCCGTAGCGGTCGGTGTCCTCAGCGTCGGCCACCAGCCGGACGGTTTTGCCTTCCACCAGCAGCCGATTGGCCTGGGTGGCTTCGCGGTAGCACACTTCGTCGCTTTCGGGTGTGTTGACGCCGATATAGCGGATTCGCACCGTCTGGCCGTCCAGGTTCACATCAATCGTATCGCCGTCAATGAT
>JAPKMO010000178.1 GCA_026645945.1 Anaerolineae bacterium | reverse complement strand
AAACGGAAAAGAATGAGCCTGATAGACAGACAGTGGGCTTAAGCCCACTGTCTAGCCCACTGTCTAGCTCACTGTCTGCCCCACTGTCGGCTTTAGCCCACTGGCGGCAGGCTTTAGCCCACTGGCGGCAGGCTTTAGCCCACTGGCAGCAGGCTTTAGCCCGCTGTACACTCAGAATCAGGCACAGTTTTTTAAGTTTTAGTGAAGGAGGTGGTGAATCGGCCTGCCCGTGTTATAGTTACAATTCTGTACGGCTTGTTTCAGTGTAGGATTTTAAGAAAAGGATAGACCAAGATGAAACGCGCGGCTTTGACTTTTGCTTTTGCTTTTTTGTTCCTAACGCTGATGCCGGTCTTCGCGCAAGAATCAACTCTGACGGTCTTATGCACGCCCCAGGAAGATTGGTGCGTCGCCATGACCCAGGCTTTTGAGGAGCAAACCGGCATTGATACCAACTACGTTCGCCTCTCATCCGGCGAGTCGCTGGCCCGCATCCGCGCGGCGAAAGATAATCCCGAATTTTCGGTCTGGTGGGGCGGCCCAGCAGATGCGTTTATCGCCGCTAAGGGCGAAGGACTGCTCGAACAGTACGAGTCCCCCAGCGCCGAAGCGATTACCCCGGAATACAAAGACGCCGACCATTACTGGACGGGCGTCTATGTGGGCGCGCTCGGTTTCTGCTCCAACCTGGATGTGCTTGAAGAACTGGGCGTCGAACCCCCGACCTCCTGGGACGACCTGCTGGCCCCCGAATTGCAGGGTTTTGTGGCAATGGCGCATCCGGCCACTTCCGGCACGGCCTTCACCACCTTCTGGACGATTGTAACGCTCAAAGCCGACGCGCTGGAGGCAGCCGAAGCCGGCTCCGGTTATGACGAAGAAGGCGCGCCGACCGAGGATGCTGTTAACGCGGCGTTTGAATATTTTGCCGCCCTGAACAGAAATATCCTGCAATACACGCGCTCCGGTTCTGCGCCGGGGACGCTGGCCGGCCAGGGTGAAATCGGCGTGGCGATCATCTTCTCGCACGACTGCGTGAAGCTCCAGCAGGAAGGTTTTGAGGGCATTCTGACCACGACCTTCCCCGAAGAAGGCACCGGCTACGAAATCGGCGGCATGGGTATCATCGCCAATGGGCCGGAACCCGAAGCCGCCCGCCTGTGGTACGACTGGGCGCTGACCGCCGCCGCGCAGGAAATCGGCCCCACCGTCAATTCGCTCCAGCTTCCGACCAATCCCGACGCCGCCATCTCAGAGCTGGCGGTGAACCTGTCCGAGATCAAGGTCGTGAACTACAATTTTGTCGCTGCGGGGACCAACCGCACCGCCATTGTCGAGCGTTTTGACGCCGAAATCGCGTCCGCTCCCACCGAGTAACCAGAAAATCGTGTTATAAATTAACCCCTGCTCGCAATGAGTAGGGGTTCGTTATTTTTAGGAGGTCATTTTGCAGTCGCTACGACGACCTCAAGCTTTTAAACGGTTTGCCTCCCTTACGCAAGACCCCCTGCTGACGCTGGCGCTCGTTCTGGTCGTGCTTTTTGTTGCTATCACCATCGTCTTTCCGCTGCTGTCCATGATCGGCGAGGGTTTTTCGCCGAAAGGGCTGCCGCTGTTCCAGCGGTATCTGAGCGACCCCGTTCACCTGAGCATCGTCACCAATACGCTGGTGATGGGCGCGCTGGTCGGGTTATTCGGCACGGCGGTCGGCTTTCTGTTCGCTTTCGTTCAGGTGCGGCTGAACGTGCCGTTCAAACGGTTCATGCACATCGTCGCGCTCATTCCGGTCATTTCGCCGCCCTTCGCGGTGGCGACGGCAGCGATTGTTTTGTTCGGGCGCAGCGGTTCGATCTCGCGCGGCATCTTCGGGGTGCGCTACGACATCTACGGCCTCGACGGGCTGACGCTGGTGATGTCCCTATCGTTTTTTACGATCGCCTATCTGAACTTAAGCGGCATGATGCGGGCGCTGGACCCGGCGCTGGACGAAGCGGCCACCAACCTGGGCGCTAATAAATGGCGGATTTTCCGCACCGTCACCCTGCCGATGCTGCTGCCGGGCATTGCCAGCTCGTTTTTGCTGCTTTTTGTCGAGGCCGTCGCCGACCTGGGCAACCCGCTGGTGCTGGGGGGCAACTACGAAGTGCTGTCCACTCGCATCTATGTAACCGTGATCGGCCTGTACGACACGACCGGTGCGGCGGTGCTGTCGTTAATTTTACTTGTGCCGTCGCTGACGGTTTTTATCGTCCAGCGATACTGGATCAGCCGGACGAGCGTGGTTTCAGTAACGGGGAAACCCTCCGGCACGCCGCAGATGATTAATCACCCGCTGGTGCGCTGGCCGCTGTTCGGGCTGACAATCGCCATCTGCCTGCTGATTCTGCTGATTTACGGCACGATCATTCACGGCGCGTTCATTCGCGTGCCGGGCGTGCGTTACGATTTTACGCTCGAACACTTCGATTTTGTGCTGAACGGCATCGGCGCGCAGGCCATACAGGATACAACCCTCCTCTCGATCCTCGCCACCCCGCTGGCCGGCCTGATCGGCATGGTGATCGCCTATCTGGTGGTGCGTAAAACCTTCGCCGGGCGCAACCTGCTGGATTTCAGCACCATGCTGGGCATCGCCGTCCCTGGCACGGTGATCGGCATCGGTTATGTCCTCAGCTTTAACCATCCCACCACGCTGACGCTGCCGGTGCTGGGCGAAGTGACCCTGCTGCCGCAGCTCACCGGCGGGCGCGGTTTGCTGGGCGGCGCGCTGGCGATCATCGTCGTGTTTATCATCCGCAGCGTGCCGGCGGCGCTGCGCTCCGGCACGGCGGCGCTTTCCCAAATTGACCCGGCCATCGAAGAAGCCTCTATCAGCCTGGGGGCGGACAACGCGCGCACCTTCCGGCGTATCACGCTGCCGCTCATTCGCCCGGCCTTCCTGGCCGGCCTGATATACGCCTTCGCCCGGTCAATGACGACCATTTCGGCGGTCGTTTTTCTGACCACGCCGCAGACGAAAATCATGACGCAGCAAATTCTGAACGAGGTTGAACATGGGCGCTATGGCAACGCCTTCGCCTACTGCGTCATCCTAATCGTGATTGTGATGGTGGCGATCAGCATCATGTATGTTACTGTGGGTTCGACCACCGGCGCTGAACGCCGTCTTGAAGGGGGACTGTGATGTCTCAAAACAACCAGGAAGTTCGTCTGAAACTCGAAAACATTACCAAAGAATTCCCCGACCGGGGCGGGTCAGGGACGGTGAAAGCGGTAGACGACATCTCGCTGGATATTTGCGCGGGCGAATTTCTGACCCTTCTGGGGCCGTCCGGCTGCGGCAAAACCACGACTCTGCGTTTGATCGCCGGGTTTGAAAACCCCACTACAGGCCGCATCCTGCTGGATAACCAGGATGTGACGCCGCAGCCGCCCAACAAACGCGATATGGCGCTGGTTTTTCAAAACTACGCGCTTTTTCCACATATGTCGGTTTTTGACAACATCGCCTACGGCTTGCAGACGCAGCGGGTTAAACGCCAGGACATCCAGCACCGGGTGAACGAGGCGCTGCTGATGATGGGGCTGCAAGGGCTGGGCGATCGGCGGCCTAACCAGCTTTCCGGCGGCCAGCAGCAGCGCGTGGCACTGGCGCGTTCGCTGGTCGTCGAGCCGCGCATCCTGCTGTTCGACGAGCCGCTTTCTAACCTGGACGCCAAACTGCGCGTGCAAATGCGCGGCGAAATCCACCGCCTCCAGCGCCGCCTGCGGATCACCAGCGTCTACGTGACGCACGACCAGATCGAGGCGATGGCGCTTTCCGACCGCATCGTGGTCATGAACGCCGGCAAAATCGAACAGATCGGCACGCCCAGCGACATCTACCACCGGCCGGCGACCCGCTTTGTGGCCGATTTTATCGGGCGCGCCAATTTTGTTGGCGTAACGGTGCTGTCAGAATCGGCTGCCGGAGTCGAGGTGGAAATCTTCAAACGGCGCGTTACGGTGGCAAGCAGCGTCAGGCGCGATGGCGCGCCGCTGGTCGCCATGCTGCGTTCGGAATCGCTGACGCTGCGGCACGACCCGGCGCTGCCGCAGGTGTTGGTAGAACAAGCCATGTTCCTCGGCTCGGAAGTGGAATATATCGTCAACACGGGCAGCCAGCAGCTGGTTGTCGTGGAACAGGACCCGCGCGGTGTCCATGTGGTCGCCGAAGGCGAAACTATCGGGCTGGATTTTGTCCCCGAAGCCGTTCACCTGCTGCCCGCGTAAAACGACAGCCATCCGAACCTTTACCGCCGGCTCGATTCGACGGCGCGCAGCGCCTCGGCCATCACGGCCATGCCTTCATCAAGCTGCTCGTCGGTGATGTTGAGCGGCGGCAGAAACCGAATGCCGTTGCTGTACAGCCCGGCGCGGATCGCCACCAGGCCGCGCCGGAAGGCTTCCTGCGTAAGCTGCAAGGTTTCCTCGGCGGCGGGGGTTTTACCGGCCCGGTCTTTCACCAGTTCCATCAGCAGCATGGCCCCCAGGCCGCGCACGTCGCCGATGAGCGGAAATTCCGCCTGGAGATCGAGCAGGTGGCGGCGCAGGCGCTGCCCCACCGCCGCCGCGCGCTCCAAAAAGGCCGGCTGGCTGATGGTTTTGATGGCCTCCACCGCCGCCGCGCAGGCCAGCGGATTGCCGCTGTACGTGCCGCCCAGCCCGCCGGGGTGCGGCGCGTCCATGATGTCCGCCCGCCCGGTGACGGCGGCCAGGGGCATCCCCGCCGCCAGCGACTTGGCGGTAACGATCAAATCCGGCGCGAGGCCGTAATGTTCAACGGCGAACAGCCGCCCGGTGCGCCCGAAGCCGCACTGCACTTCGTCGGCCACGTATATCATGCCGTGCTGGTCGCACAGCTCCCGCACGCGCTGTAAAAAACGCGGCGGCGCGGGGATAAAACCGCCCTCGCCCTGCACCGTTTCCAGCACCACCGCCGCGACGGCAGCCGGGTCTACCTGGGCAACGAAAGCGTGTTCCAGCCGGGCGATGCAGTCGTCAATATAAGCCTCCTCGCTCATACCCGGCGGACGGCGGTAGAGGTTGGGGAACGGCAGGCGGTAAACCTCCGGCGCGAACGGCCCAAACCCCTGTTTAAACAGGCCGTATTTGCTGGTCATCGCCAGCGTCAAGTTGGTGCGGCCATGATACGCGCCCTCGAAAACCACGATGGCGGAACGCCGGGTGTAGGCGCGGGCGATTTTCACCGCCGTTTCGACCCCCTCCGCGCCGCTGTTGAGCAAAACGGTCTTTTTGGCAAAATCGCCGGGGGCCAGCGCGTTCAGGCGTTCGGCCACTTCGACATACGGTTCGTAAGTGCCAACGATGGCGCACAGGTGAATCAGGTTTTCGGCCTGCCGCTGGATGGCGTTGACCACATTCGGCGGGCAGTGGCCGACGGCCAGCACGCCGATTCCGCCGGCAAAATCGAGAAAGGTATTACCGTCGGCGTCGGTGATGGCCGCACCCTCGGCTTTAACGATGGCGACCGGCGTCAGTTTGGCCGCGCCGCGCGGCGTGGCGGCCTCGCGCCGGGCGACCAGCGCGCGGGACTTCGGGCCGGGCAGTTCGGTCACGATCTGGATGGTTGGCATAAGTGTTTCCCCCAATTTTTGAGCAGCAGGCCTGATGTTATCACACAAACGAGCGAACGAACGCGAAATGCGCTTATTCCTCGGCGGCCTGTGTTTCCTCAACGCCTTCTTTAAGCGCCAGCAGCCGCCGGTAGGTGGCCTGGATCACCAGCGCGTCGGCGGTGTGGAACGGCTCCGGCGCTTCGACCGCGCACGTCCCGGCCACGCCGTAATCGAGAAAGGTTTGCAGCAGTTCGCGGTAGCGCAGGTCGGCTTCGTTAAGCGGGATGTGTTCTTTTTCGCCCTTTGCGGTGTAGGCGATGCCGCTGAGGTGAAAATGCAGGCGTTTTAAGCCCTCGTCGCCCAGGACGTTTTTCACCCGTTCCAGCGCGCCGGCAAATTCCTCGCAGCTGTTGAACGAACCGTCGCCCCGGCGGGCGTGCAGGTGCGCCCAGTCAATACACGGCGCGACACCCGGCACATCGCGGCTCAGTTCCAGCACTTCGTCCAGCGTGCCGAACATGGCGGATTTGCCCATCGTCTCCGGGCGCAGCGTGGCGGCCACGCCTTCGGCGCGCAGGATGCCGGTGATTTCCAGCAACTTTTCCTTCACCCGCTCGTAAACCTGTTCAGGCGGCTGGCTGTGATAGCTGCCGGGATGAAAAACAATGTCGCGCGCGCCGGCCAGGAAACCCTTTCGCGCGGCGGTCAGCAGGCGTTCGTCGCTTTTTTGCATCAATTCCGCCGTCTGGCTGTTGAGGTTGATATAATACGGTGCGTGAATGCTGAGCGTGACGCTGTGTTTTTCCGCCGCCGCTTTGATTAAGGCGCAGGTTTCGTCGCTGACGCGCACGCTCTGTACCCAGGCGATCTCCAGGTGATCGAGGCCGAGTTCGCGGATGTGGGCAACGGCGGCGGGCGTGCCGGAAGCCGGCGTGGTCTGCGGCGAGCCGACCGTGCCGAAGCGCAGCATTTCGTGGTTGTTCACGAATATGAGTCCTTTCTGCATAGGCGATACTGATGATTTTATCGAAAAAGCGCCGTAACCCCCCAACCTGAAGATTGGGAGACAGGGCAATCGCATATAAACGGTACAAGTGTTCTCAATCTGCTTCTCGACCCCCTCCGTCCCTTC
>JAPKMO010000177.1 GCA_026645945.1 Anaerolineae bacterium | reverse complement strand
ACAGATCATTTATTCCGCTTCCGGGTTTGAGTTTATCCGTCATAATCGGTTTCCTCACTCCGCCAGGGCGCTCCATTCGTCCATCGCGGCGCGCAGGTCGGCCTCCGCCTGTGTATACTGTCCGCCCAGGTCGCTGACGCGCGCGGTGTCGCCTTCGGTGCTGGCGCGGGTGATGGCCTCGGTTAGCGCGGCCAGCCGGCTTTCCAGATCATGAATCCGCGCTTCCAGTTCGGCCACGCGCTTTTCAAGCTGGTACGGGTTCAGGCCGTGTTTTTTGGCGCTGGCGGACGGTTTGCCGTTCGTCCGGGGTTTTTCGGCGGCGGTTTTAGGCGCCTGCGCTTCTTCTTCGCCCCGGCTGCGCGCCGCCACATATTCGGCGTAGCTGCCCTCGAACACCGTTAGCGCGCCGGGTTCGGCGGCCCAGATCTGCGTCGCCAGCGCCGCCACCAGATAGCGGTCGTGGCTGACCAGCAGAATCGTACCGGGAAAATCCGCCAGCACGCTCTGTAAAATTTCCTGGCTGTCAATGTCCAGGTGGTTAGTCGGCTCGTCCAGCAGCAGGAAGTTCGCGCCGGAAAGCGCCAGCTTCGCCAGCGCCACGCGCCCGCGTTCGCCGCCGGAGAGCGTTTCAATGGGGCGGAACACGTCGTCGCCGGTGAACAAAAACTGCGCCAGATAGTTACGCGCCTCGCCCACCTGCATCGGCCTGACGGCCATCACCTCGTCAATCACACTGTTGGCCGGGTTCAACCGTTCGTGTGCCTGGGCGAAATAGCCGACATTGACTGACGCGCCGATCTTCGCTTCGCCGGCCAGCGGCGGTAAATCCTGCAAAATCGTCTTGAGGAAGGTGGTTTTGCCCACGCCATTGGGGCCGATCAGCGCGGCCACCTCGCCCCGGTAGAGCGTGATGTCCGGCACGGCGAACAGGGGCGCAGGCGCGTCGGAATACCCGACTGCCAGGCCGCGCGTCATCAGCACTTTATCGCCGCTGCGCATGGCGTAGGCCATTTTGATATGGATGTTCCGCCGTTCGCGCGGGCGGTTGATGAAGTCGCCGCGTTTTTTCATGGTTTCCAGGCGGCGCAGTTTGCCTTTGGCCTGGCGCGTATTCTGCCCGGCGATATTGCGCCGGATGTAGTCTTCTTCTTTAGCGAGAAATTCCTGCTGTGCTTCGTATTCCTTCAGGCGGCGTTCGTAACGCTCCTGCCGCTGCTGCACGTAATGGCTGTAGTTGCCACGATACGTTTCCAGCGTGCCGAAGTCCATTTCCCAGATGACGCTGGCGAACTCATCCATGAAGTAGCGGTCGTGGCTGACGGCCAGCACTGCGCCGGGGAAGTCCTTGAGGAAACTTTCCAGCCACTCAATCGCGGCGATGTCCAAGTGGTTGGTCGGCTCGTCCAGCACCAGCAGGTCGGGCGATTCCAGCAGCAGCCGCCCCAGCAGCGCCCGCGTCCGCTGCCCGCCGGAGAGTTTGGTCAGCGGACGCTTGTATTCCTCCGGCGAAAAGCTTAAGCCCTGCAAGACCATCTTAATGCGCGTTTCGTAGGTATAACCGCCGGCGGTGTCGAAGCGGTGCTGAAGCTCGCCGTATTTGTCCAGCAGATCATCGGCCTGTTCCGCCAGGGCGTCTTCCATTGCCTTCAGGCGCGTCTCCATCGCCCGCAGGTCGGCGAAAGCGGTGAGCATTTCGTCCCACAGCGAATGATCGCCAGCCAGTTCCGGGCGCTGCGGCAGGAAGCCGATTCGCAGCCCCTTAGCGCGGCTGACCGTCCCTTCGTCAGAAGTATCCAACCCGATGAGGATATTGAGCAGGGTGGTTTTACCCGCGCCGTTGGGTCCGACCAGGGCGATGCGCGCCCGGTGCGGAATTTCAACGCTGATGCCCTCGAAGATGTCGTCCGGGCCGAACGATTTGGCGAGATTGGCGGCGGTTAACAGAGACATGGCACACACATCTATTCTTTTCGATGCAAGTGTTGGAATTATAGCATGATGGAACTACAAGTATAGGGAGAGTGTCCGTTGTGAGCCGTTATAAACCGTTGTAATTATTTGCAGCTCGTAGGGACATGCTGTAGCGCATCCTGCTTTGTGCGCGATCCTGCCGGCGAATCCATTTCCCCCTGTAGAGCCAACCCTGACTCCGGTTACAATACGCTCCGCAACTTAACGGATTAAAGGTATTCATGCAAACAGACGATAACCAGACAACACCCGATGCGCCGCTGCTGGACGTAAGCGGCATCAGCTATCGTTACGGCTCGCTGAATGCGCTGACGAACGCCACCTTCACGGTCGAACCCCGGCAGCTTGTGTCGCTGGTCGGGCGCAACGGCGCGGGCAAGTCCACGCTGCTCAAGTGCATCGCCGGGTGGACGCAGCCGACCGACGGCGAAATTCGCATTCACGGCTATCCGGTCGCCAAAAACGAACGCTACGTGCGCGAACACCTGATTCTTGTGCCGGACACGCCGCAGTTTTACGACGAACTGACGGCCTGGGAACATTTGCAGTTCGTGGCCCAGGCGCACGGCTGGCGCGGCTGGGAGGACGACGCGGAGGATTTACTGAGCCGCTACGGCCTGCTGTCCAATAAAGACGCCTTCCCATTCACCTATTCGCGCGGGATGCGCTACAAACTGGCGCTGTGTATGGCGCTGCTGGTCGAGCCGCATATCCTGCTGCTGGACGAACCGCTGGGGCCGCTCGACCCGGTATCTGCCGATGAACTGTGGGTTGAACTCAACCGCCACCGCAGCGACGGCATGGCGATTCTGTTCAGCAGCCACCAGCTTCCCCAGGAAGCGCAGCCTGACCGTTACCTGATTATGGAACAGGGCGAGATCATCGCCGACGGCACGCCGGAATCCTTGCGCGTGGGTTTTTCCCTGGACGGGCGGCACTCGCTGGACGACCTGCTGCGGTCGGCCATCCAGGCGCGGAAGGCCGAGGCCGGCCATGTTTGATTTTCGTCTGCTGCTGCTGCTGCGCTGGCGGCAGTTCCGGTCGGACGCGCTGTACTGGCTGCGAACGGTCGGTTACGAGCCGGATGAGCGGTCGTTTTCGCAGCGCGTGTACGGGCTGTACCTGGCGCTGATCGGTCTGTTCTGGGCCGGTTCGATGGCTTCCTGGGGGGCGGAGCAGGCCGCTCTGCTGGGCGCTTCGCTGACGCCCGCCGCCCTCGACGATCTGCTGGCGGCGCTGCCCTGGCTGGCGCTGGCGCTCCAGGCATATGCGCTGGCGTCCGCGTTACGGGTCACGCCGCTCAAGCTGTCTTTTGCCGATATTGCCTACCTGGCCGGGTCGCCAGTAGATCGCGCCGCTGCGGTGATGTTCGCTTATGTGCGGCAGGTGGTGGCGCGGCTCATCCCATTCGGCGCGTTGGGCGCGCTGCTGGGTATCCTGCTGGTGACGCCGGTGGATTCCGGCGCGCGGATGGCGGCTGCCCTGCGCGGCGCGCTGGCGGTGGAGGCGCTGCTGGTGTTCACCACGACGCTGGCCTGGCTGCTGGGCATTCTGCGGCTGATCTTCCCCCGGCTGCGGCGGCATCCCCGGATATGGCTGCTGCCGTTCGGCCTGCTGGCGGCGGCCTACGTGCTGCCGGGCGTGTTTTTATGGCCGGGGCGGACGGCCATCGCCGCCGTTTACGGGCAGGCTTCCGGCGCGGCGCTGGCGCTGCTGGTGATCGCCGCGCTGGGGCTGGCGGCGCTGGTTTTCCGGTTGGGCAGCCAGGTGAACATGGCCTATGCTTCCGACGAAAGCATCGTCCACGCGCGCATCAAGGCGCTGGGGCTGATGGCCTGGCGCGACCCCCGCCTGCGCCTGCGGATTTACGGGCAGGCTGCCCGCGCGGGGCGTAAACCCTGGCTGCGGCTGCCGCAGGCTTACGGCCTGTGGGGGCTGACCACCCGCGCCGCGCTGACCTACCTACGCCATCCGATGATGCTGCTGACCAGCCTGCTGTGGGGCGCGCTGATGACCTACGTGGCGGTTTTGCTGGTCGGCGAGCAGCTTCCTGTTCAAATCTGGATCGGCTGGCTGCTGATCGCCGGCTTCGTGCCGCCGGTGGGGCTGCTGTACGTCTTTCGCACCGACCTGGAAGAACGTTTCCTATACCAGTTTTTGCTGGCCGACCGGCTGCGCCTGCTGGCCGCCGACGCGCTGCTGCCGCTGGCTGCGCTGCTGGCCGGGGCGCTGGCCGTCTGGATAACCCAGGGATTCGCGCCCCAGGTGGCCGCCGTCGGGGTGGTTTTTATCCTGCTGCTGGGGCTGCTGCTGGCGCTGTCCGGCGCGGCGGCCTTCAGCAGCCGCCGGGTGGCGCTGACGCGGTTTTTAATCACCGCCGCCGGGTTTGGCGCGGTCGCGGTGGCGGGGGTCAACCTGGGCGCGCTGGCAGGGCTGGCAGCGGCGGGCATTGCCAATCTCATCCTGTGCGGTCTGCTGATCGAAAGTGGGTAGGCCAGCAGACCGCAAATGATCGGCAATTTGCACAAAGTTTTCACAACTTTAAGTGTACATTTTCACCAAGTTCGGCTATAATGGAGGCATAAAGGTGAAGTTTTTCACAGATTGGGAGCCTTCGTCATGGCAACATTTGCAAGGCCGATCCTCACTGAATACGCCCATATACCGGTTACGGTGCGCCGCCTGGATGCTAACGATGTCGCCGTACTGCCGCTGGCTATTCAAACGGTGCGCGTGCTTTCCGGCATGGCCTGGATTACGCTGAATCAGGACGACATCATCGTTAAGAGCGGGGAAAAAGTGACTCTCTATCCTGACCGATACCCGCCGGTGATTTCCGCCCTCGATAACCGCCAACTGGTTTACGAGATCATCACTTAACCTCCCTTTAACCGACGGGGCTGGAGAACGATCTCCAGCCCTGTTCGATTCCTCGCTTTCCATCAAAAAACGGAATACAGTCCGATTCATTATCAATCTCTCATAGACTCTTAAGCCAGGTGCGGTAGTTTGCACATCGGCGCGCGCCGTTTTGGGCGTACCTGGGTGTATCTGGGTGTGAGTGTTAAGTATTGTTTGGGAGGAGATTCGGATGTTAAAGAAGTGGTTTTTGATTCTGCTGGTTTTGGGAGCAAGCTTTTCGGCGCTGGCGTTGGATGACGAAACGCTGGCGAGCGGTTTGAATAATCCACGCCATATCACGTTTGGGCCGGACGGCGTTTTGTATATTGCCGAAGCCGGCAGCGGCGGCGAAACCGACGTGGCCGGGCCGTTCGGGCCGGCTAAAGCCGGGCTGTCGGCGCAGATCAGCGCGATTTTACCGGACGGCCAGCAGGTCGTCATCGTGCCGGAACTGGTGAGCATGGATGTCGGTTTCGGGCAGATCGAGGGGCCGATGGCCGTCCTCGTCACTGAGGAAACGTACTGGGTCGTGCTGGGGCAGGGGCCGCGAGACGACACTTTCGGGGGCGCGGTGGTTGAAGCGGTCGTCGAACTCGACCGCGAAACGCTGGAAACCCGCCGGGTCATAGACCTGCGGGCATTCGAGGAGGAAAACAACCCCGATCAGGCCGATGAAGTGGTCGCCAACCCCGCCGACCTGGCGGCAGCCCCCGACGGCACGCTGTACATCGCCGATGCCAGCGCCAACGCGGTGCTGCGCTGGACGGCGGAAGACGGCCTGGAACTGTTCGCGGCCTGGCCGGTTTCGGACGACGCACCGTCGGCAGTTCCAACGGCGGTAGCGGTTGGGCCGGATGGTGACCTGTACGTCGGTTTTTTGTCCGGCTTCCCCTTCCCGGCGGGCGGCGCGCGCATCGAACGGTATAACGCCGGCGGCGAGCTTCAGCAAACTTACGACGGGCTGACGCTGGTCACGGATGTGCTGGTGGCGGCGGACGGGTCGCTGTACGCGGTGGAACTGGCGAGCGGTTTTGGTGATACCGGCTATAATCCGGCCTCCGGGCGGATCGTCCGGGTGGCCGACGGCGGGCTGGAGGTGATTGCCGAAGGGCTGAACTTCCCCTACGGCCTGGCGATGGACGCCGAGGGCAGCTTGTACGTAACGGTGGACTCGGCTTTCGCCGCGCCGGACAGCGGGCGCGTGATTCGTCTGGGCGGCATGTAGGTAAACGCGGTTTGCGGGTTTAACATCGGCTGAGGGCGCGGCCTGCGCGCCTGCCGGTGTCTGTTTTACTGGCTTACAACAAGGAGATCGCATGTCCCAACGTTGGTGGCTAATTCTCGGCGCGCTGGTTCTGATCGGCATCAGCAGCGGCGCCAGCATCCTGATCTATACGACCGTCGTCGGCGGTTCCGGCGAGCCGAGCGCGCCCATCAGCGCGCCGACGCTGGATTTAAACACCCCCACGCCGGACCCGCGCGAGGCGGAAATCGCCCGGCTTTCGACCGAAGTGGCGCGTTTGTCGGCGGAAAACGCCGCCCTCAGCACCGTCGCAGCCGTTGAGTCCGCCGCTGACGAGCTGGCCGCGACCGAGGAAACCACCCCCGAAGCGACCGCCGCGCCCGAACCGGCGGCAGCAGTGCTTTTCCGCATCGTGCCGGACGAGTCGGAAGTTCGCTTCATCCTGACCGAAGACCTGCGCGGCGTGCCAACCACCGTCATCGGCAGGACGAACCAGGTGGCCGGCGATCTGCTGGTCAATTTTGCCGCGCCGGGCAGTTCTCGCGTCGGCGTCATCCGCATCAATGCGCGCACGCTGACGACCGATAACGAGTTCCGCAACCGCGCCATTCGCGGGGAAATCCTCCAGTCCAGCCGGGCGGAATACGAATTTTCGGACTTCACGCCGACGGCACTCACCGGTCTGCCGGCGTCGGTTGAGGTCGGCCAGGCTGTGACGTTCCAGATCACCGGCGAATTAAAAGTGCGGG
>JAPKMO010000176.1 GCA_026645945.1 Anaerolineae bacterium | reverse complement strand
ACTGTTCTGCTATCAGATCAATCGGTTTATGGATAGGTTCTAAATGACGTGAGTGTATTGTAACGGAATCGGCTGGCAGCCGTCAATGCGTGTTGCTGTTGGCGCGGCGCGGCCTGCCGGCGAAACTTTCCCGTTCGATCCTGCGTATAAGTGAGTAGTTCGAGATCAAAAGCAGAGGGGAAAACATCATGAACGAACCCAAAAAACTGACCCGTTCCAGCACCGACAAGCGGGTTGCCGGGGTATGCGCCGGCCTGGCGGAATATTTCGGCGTGGACGCCACGCTGGTTCGGCTGATCTTCGTCATCGCCACGCTGTTCGGCGGGCCGGGTTTGGTCCTCTATATCGTGCTGTGGATTGTCATGCCGGAAGCGTAGCCTCCGGCGGATGTGCTGTACATAAACAAGCCCTGAGCAAAAGCCAGGGCTT
Source organism: Anaerolineae bacterium (assembly GCA_026645945.1). Lineage (GTDB taxonomy): Bacteria > Chloroflexota > Anaerolineae > Aggregatilineales > Phototrophicaceae > CFX2. The sequence goes on along the minus strand of JAPKMO010000176.1, from coordinate 6,498 downwards.
GTTGTTTTGGTGTTTGTTAAAACACCGGCTGAAACAGCCGCCTGAAAAACTAACCGGACGCTATCGCAGAATTTCGTCGGCAAAACCCATCTTCACGCAGCTTTCGGCGTCCATCCAAAAATCGCGCTGGAGCATGTTACGCAGTTCGTCCTCGGATACTTTCGCTTTGCTCACGTAAAATTCGACCAGCCGATCCATCGCCTTCTGCTGCAAAGTCATCTCGTCCTTGAACTGCTCGTGTGTACCCCACACGAACGCCGATAACTGGTGGATGAGCATAAAACTCCGGGGCAGGATGTAACGCCGCTGGCAGGACATGCTGATGAGCGTGGCGGCGCTGGCGCAGATGCCCTCCACGACCGAATAGATAGGCGATTTCATCATGGACAGTTGATCGGCCACGCTGAAGCCGGTGAACAGATCGCCGCCCTGCGAATGAATATGCAGCCAGATCGGTGTGGGCGGCTGCCCCTCCAGGCCGCGCGAGAGATACTCGGCGCGCAGGGATGCATCTGTTTCCCGGACGGCGCGCATCAACGCCAAACAGCGGTCGCTGTCCACGTCGGCATAAAAGTAGATGTGGTTATCTACCGTTTCGACGGTCAGACGCGGGGTTTCGCTGCCGGCGACAGGGGTCGCGCGGTATTCAAGAGAGGCGTTGTTGAAGAGCTGTTTTTTCATCATACACTGTGTAAATAGTGTAAATACGGTTAATTGCGTTCTTACTTAAGATAACGCGCTTTGTTCAAAACCATTCCCCCAGTTCTGCGGGGGTTTGTTTACGCTTTTCCTTATTGTATCCCCACTTCGGCGTATTTTTAGTTTATGATATTAGGTTCTTTAAGGTTCATAAAGGGTTGTTTTGTCCAGATAACTTAACGATTCCGTCTTGTTGTTGTGTCTCGCGTCGTTTGCCGGTCAGGAGGTACTCGCCGCCTCAGGGCAAATTAAGTTATACTGGCAGCGATATTGCTAAGGCGAGTGAGCATTATTGAGTTGAGGTGTGGGATGCGGCACACAGTTTTACTTTATAATCCCCGAAGCACGTCCCCCGGTAAACAGCGGCTGCCGCTTTCTTTGCTGGCGGTTTCGTCGGTGATTGCCGAGGATTACGACCTTGAATTTATTGACGGCAACTTGATTGCCGACCCGGTAAGCCACATTATCGAGCGGGCCAGGACGACCGGGGCTAAACTGCTGGCCGTGACCGTCATGCCTGGCCCGCAGCTTCGCCAGGCCGTGCCAGTGTGCCGGGCTGTTAAAACCGCACTGCCAGATTTAACGATTCTGTGGGGCGGTTATTTCCCGACACAGCATTGGGAAGTGGCCTTACGCAGCGACTTTGTGGATTATGTTATTCAGGGGCAGGGCGAGCCACCTTTCAGAAAATTCGTGGACATGCTGCATTACGGCGGCTCTCCGGCGGATGTGCCTTCGCTGGCCTACAAAAATGGCGGCATTCGTGTGAATCCGCGCGCCCCCTACGTGCCGATGGATAACCTGCCCTGGTATCCCTACGATAAACTCGATGTAACTGCTTATGTCGGCCACAGCTACCTGGGCAGCCGTGTGCTTTCGCACAACACCAGCTTCGGCTGCCCGTTCGCCTGCAATTTTTGCGCGGTGGTGGCTTTGAGCAGCCGCCGCTGGCTGCCGGAGAGCGCCGAGCGTGTCGCCAGCATCGTCAGCTACCTGCACGACCGCTGGCAGATTAACGGCCTGGAATTTCACGACATGGACTTTTTTGTGAGCGAAAAACGCACCGCCGAATTTGCCGAGCGTATCACCGGCAAAGGCATAAGCTGGTGGGGGCTGGGGCGGGTGGACACGCTGATGAGTTATAGTGACAACACCTGGGAAAAGATGAAACGCAGCGGCGCGAGGATGATTTTTATGGGCGCGGAGTCGGGTGATGACGAAACGCTCAAACGTATGAACAAAGGCGGCAAATCCGGCACAGCCATGACGCTGGCGCTGGTCGAACGTATGAAATATTACGGCATCGTGCCGGAACTGTCGTTTGTGCTGGGCAACCCGCCTGACCCCGCCGCCGACATCGAAGCGACTATCACGTTCATTCGTCAGATCAAGCGCGTGAACCCGGCCACCGAACTGGTGCTTTATATTTATACGCCTGTTCCCCAGGAGGGCAGCATTTTGATGGATGAAGCGGTGAGACTGGGTTTTCGTTTTCCTGAGACGCTGGAAGCCTGGGCCAGCCCGGAATGGGCGAAATTCTCCATGCGGCGCGACCCCGGCACGCCCTGGTTTCGGGATAACGTGCGCCGCCGCGTGCGGGATTTTGAAGCCGTCATCAACGCTTATTACCCGACTGTGACCGATATTCGGCTGCAAAAACACTGGCGGCGGCTGCTCCAAACCCTGAGCGGGTGGCGCTACCGCTTTGAATTTTACGACTGGCCGTATGAGTTGAAGGCGCTCCAGCGGTTGATTCATTACCGCCGCCCCGAAACAACCGGATTCTAACGTTAATTTCCTGTTATATTCCTGCTCCAAAATTCACGAGGTTGTAAGGCCGCCGCAAGCCAGGGCTGCAAAAATGGCGCATTGAAGAAATAGGGCATTTATTAGGAGTAGGAATTTTATGCAGCAGGTTGAGCGTCGAACGATTGAAAAGCTGCTGTGGAAATTGCAGAACGGGACGGGTATGGTACAGGTGCAGGCGGCGCATATGTTGGGTGAGGTGGGCGATGCCCGTGCCGTCGTGCCACTGATTGCCGCGCTGCACAACGCGCGCAAACCCGTGCAGCTTCAGGCGGCGCAGGCGCTGGTCAGCATCGGCGAGCCTTCGGTGCTGCCGCTGATGCAGGTGCTTCGGGAAGACGCACCGCAGGTGTGGATGCTGGCTTCGGCGGCGCTGGTGAAGATTGGCCGTCCGGCGGTTCAGCCGATTCTGGATGCGCTGCCTGACGAGAGCGAGCCGGTTCGGGTGCTGCTGCTGGAAGTGCTGGGGCAGATCGGCGATGCACGGGCGATTGAGCCGCTCATCCAGGTGCTGGATGACCCTGGACAGCCGGTACGGGCAGTTGCGGCGGTCGCGCTGGCGCGGATTGGTGAGCCGATTGTGCAGCCCCTGCTGGCCGTGCTGACCGACTTTCAAAACGAAGGCGTGCGCCGCCATGCGCCAGACATCATGCGGGCCATCGGCGAGCCGGCGGTTCGGCTGCTGCTGGCCGCGATGTGCGAGGGCGGCGAAATGGAGCGTAACCAGGCGGCGTGGGTATTGAGCCGGATGGGGGCGCCGGCGCTGCCGGCGCTGCTGAAGGCGCTGGATGATGCCGATGTGCGCGTGCGTTATGCCGCTGCCTGGGCGCTTGGTCGGACGGGCAGCGAACAGGCCGTTCCTGCGCTGATTCGCCGCCTGGGCGATGTGGAACGCTCGCCAATGTCCGGGATGCGCGTCTGCGACGTGGCGGCGCGCGCGCTGGATACAATCGGGACACCGGAAGCGCTGGCCGTCGCCGAGGGGTGGCGTTTAAGCCAGATGACGTGAAAGCCCGCCGGCAGGGCGATTGCATATCCAATCTTAACCGGCTCATGGCCCTTTCAGACCCCTCCCCGTATACGGGGAGGGGGACGAGTCACGCCAGCATTCATCCTCCCCTGTATACGGGGTCGAGAAGCAGATTGAGAACACTTGTGCCGTTTATATGCGATTGCCCTGAGCTTGCATTTTTGGCGCTTGCAAGCGCCGGGATGCTACCCTAGACTCAAAGGGAATCCAGACAGTCGCAGGAAAAAAGACTCTATGCCTAAAACAATGGTTGTTCTGCCAACCTATAACGAAATCGAAAACCTGCCGCTGATCGTCCGGGCGCTGTTCGACCTCGCCCTTGATGATCTGAATATCCTGGTGGTGGACGATAACTCGCCCGACGGGACCGGCAGGCTGGCTGACCGGCTGGCCGCCGATACTTACCCTGGGCGGCTGTTTGTCCTGCACCGCACCGAAAAAGCCGGACTCGGCCCGGCCTATATCGCCGGCTTCAAAAAGGCGCTCAGCCTGGGGGCGGATTATATCATCCAGATGGATGCCGACTTCTCCCACCAGCCGAAGTATATCCCCGATCTGCTCAAGGCGGTCGAAACATATGACCTGGTGATCGCCTCGCGGTTCGTTAAAGGCGGCAGCGTGGACGAAAGCTGGAGTTTTTATCGCAAGCTGTTAAGCTGGTTCGCCAACCGCATTTATACCCCGCTCATCCTGGGCATCCGGGTTTACGACGCCACCGGCGGCTACCGCATCTGGCGGCGGCAGACGCTCATCGGCCTGGATTTAGACCGCATTCGGTCGAACGGTTACATCTTCCAGGTGGAGATGGCTTACGTCGCCAGCCGGCTGGGCTTTGGCGTGGGGGAAATCCCCATCTATTTCCCGGATCGTAAGCTCGGCAAGTCCAAAATGGACATTCGTATTCAGTTGGAAGCCGCCTTGCGCGTGTGGCAGGTGATGGCCCGCCACCATAACCTGAACCCGCAAAACCGGCGGACAACAGCCTATACCGTGTGATCTTTTCCTGAGGGTGGTTTGGTGCGTTATAATCCTGTTTGAAACCAATAGGCTCTCAGGATGTCAAACCGCATGTCCAACAGCCGCATCGAACGCACACGCATCAGCCAGCTGACCTCGACTTACGGCCCAGACGAACCCCCGCGCCTGGCGCTGGATTTTGGCGATTATCTATCCCTGCTGTGGCGGCTGGATAAACACGCCGACGAAAGCAGCAAGGTGCAGTATTACCGCCGCTGCGCGCTGGCACTGGCGGACGGCCTGCGCTTAAAAGGCCGCAGCGTCGCCCGGCTGGTGGAGCTGACCCCGCCGGGGCAGCTGTACCAGCAGCTTCCCAACGCGCCCTACCGGGGGACAAGCCGCCTGGTGGATGCCCAGGACCGTAAAGCGGCCATCGCCCAACTGGCCCAACTGCGGCTGGACATTTTACGCATCGGCACCTACCACGACCAGTGGCCGGTAAGCTGGCCGGGCAGCGGCATCCTGGATACGGAACTGCGCGAGCGCGTTTTCGCCGTCCTGTTCACCGCGCTCCAGGGGCAGTACGAAAATTTTGGCCGGCTGCTGCTGGTGGTGGACATCGTGCTGGCCGACCTACTGATCGGAATGCACCAGATGACCGAAATCGCCCTGTCCGACCTGATTTCCCATCACGGCTACCCGGATTTTTCCGACCCGAAGATACGCAGCGCCTACTACGGCGGGTGATCTGAATCACGCCGGTTTAAACACCCACCCGGCGCGTTTGAGCAGTTCCAGGCTGGCGGGCAGGTCGCCGGCGATCTGGTGGGCGTTAAGCTGGTTCTGGCCCGGCTCGCCGCATTCCAGCGTCACCCACCCATGATAATCCACCTGTTTGAGCGTCACCGCAATCAGCGAAAAATCCAGCAATCCGCGCCCCGGCAGGCGTCGGTTATGATCGGCCAGGTGGATATAACCGATGTCAGCGGCGTTATCGCGCAGGGATTGCAGCAGGTCAGTTTCTTCCAGCGCCATATGGAACAGATCGGCGGCCAGTTTAACGTGCGGGTGGTCTTTGATCTTGTGGCGGACGCGCGCGCCGTCGGCCAGGGTGTTTAAAAAGGTCGTCTCGTAGCGGTTGACCGGCTCGATGTAGAGGCTGCACCCCATCGCATACACGTAGTCGGACAGGGTACGCAGATGGTTATGCAGCAGTTCGTATTCAAGCTGCATGACCGATTTGTAGGGCGTCAGGTCGGGCAGGACGGGCGGCCCGAAGTGCGGCACGACGACAACCCCCTCCGCGCCGATGTCCACCGCGTCCACCACCGAACGGCGCAGGTCGGCCAGGGCGGCTTCGCGGGTCAGGCGGTCGGGATGCAGCAAGTCACCCTGGCGGCCATGATTAACCGCCGAGGCGGCCAGCCCGGTTTGGCGCAGCGCGGCCACCACCTCCGGCGCGCGGTTGGTCAGCCCGCGCCCCCAGAACTCGATGCCATGAAATCCCAGGCGGCGCGCCAGCTCGCATTTTTCCAGCAGCGAGCGCCCCGGCAGCATATCTTCTTGAATGGCGAGTCGCACGGCTTTTTCCCCTCGGTGATGATGGTTGATGATGGAAAAGTATACTCGCGGATGGCGAAAAGAGCAGCAGGAGGGGAAATTTGTTGCAGTTGGGGACTGGGAGGGTTGAAAAAAGCGGAGAGGGAGGGATTCGAACCCTCGATAGCCATAAGGCTATACCCATTTTCGAGACGGGCCCGTTCAACCGCTCCGGCACCTCTCCGATAGAAAGCATTATATCGCACATCGCTCCGGGCGAAAATCCCCGGTTTTCTGCCCACGCGGCCTTTTTTGTGCCAGCGGAGTAATATGTGACGAGCTTCACAACCCTATCCCACATCTTACGTATAACATCACAGAATCGTTTGCGGAGATGGGCAGGGGAATCGAAATGAGCTTTGTGCAGTCGAGAATTATCATCAGTGGGCTGCTGTTTGCAGTCATCA
>JAPKMO010000175.1 GCA_026645945.1 Anaerolineae bacterium | reverse complement strand
CGGCCTGTGCGACCGCTGCCGGCAGTGAAGGGGGAAATGCACCTTTTGACTCATACCTCATCCCTCAGAACTCGGAACTGAGCCATGCACATCGTTTTTAACGGCTGGTTCTGGGACCAGCCCCACACCGGCAGCGGCCAGTACATCCGCCGCCTGCTGCACGCGCTGGGACGCGCCGCGCCGGAGGTACAAATGACGCTTGTCCTGCCGCCGCACAACAGCGCCCCGGACGACCTGCCGGAAAAAGTCAGCCTGGTGACGACGCGCGGCAGGGGCGGCCACGTAGGTAAAGTGTGGTTTGAACAGCGCACCTTCCCGCAGATGGCCGGGCGCGTCGGAGCGGACATCGCGCATGTGCCGTACTGGGGGCCGCCGCTGGTTTCGCCCATTCCGCTGGTCACGTCGGTGCTGGACGTGATTCCGCTGGCGCTGCCGGAATATTCACGCGGTTTGGGGGTGCGGCTGTATACGTCGCTGGCGGCGGCGGCGGCGCGCGGCTCGGCGCACACCATCACACTCAGCCAGGCGGCCAAAGCCGATATCGTGCGGTTTCTCGGCCTGCCAGAAGACTCGATCACGCCGATTTATCTGGCCGCCGACGAGGTTTACCATCCCCGCCTGGGCGCGGAAAACGACCAGGCCGTGCGGCGCAAATACGACCTGCCGGAACAGTTTGTGCTGTACCTGGGCGGCTTCGACCGCCGGAAAAATGTTAACCAGCTTTTGCTGGCTTATACCTATGTGGGGCAGGCCGAAGGCGACAATATCCCGCTGGTGATCGCCGGGCGCGAGCCGCAGTGGGGCGCGCCGCTGTTCCCCGACCAGCGCCGTTATGCCGCCGCCCTGAACATCAGCGATTACGTGCGCTGGCTGGGTTACGTGGACGAGGCCGACAAACCGGCGCTCTACCGGCTGGCAAGCGTGTTTGCCTTCCCCACGCTGTACGAGGGCTTCGGCCTGATGGCGCTGGAGGCGATGGCCTGCGGCACGCCGGTGGTCGCCAACAACATCCCGGTAATGGCCGAAATCACCGGCGACGCCGCCTATCTGGTCAAACCGGACGACGCGCGCGAGATGGCCGGGGCGATCATCGCGCTGCTGCTGCAAAAACCCCTGCGCGACTCGCTGGTGAACCTGGGGCTGGCGCGCGCCACCCACTTTAGCTGGCGCAAAACCGCCCGGCAAACGCTGGAAGTGTACGAGCGGGTGCTGGCGGCACGCTGAAAATTCGCCGGTTGTGTATTTTCTTAAATTGTGCATAATAGAAAACGGTGGTGTTTGTCGCAAACTACAAAAACCACGATTGGGTGTTGTGGAACGACTGATTGAGTTGTAACCCCTCTTTGTAAGAGGTGGATGTGAAACCTGTGCCGAAAGTGAAACGCGGGCTGTTTTCCGTCATTAGGAGAGCCGTTAGCTGGAAACAGCCCCGGTGTCTGTCCAGCGGCTTTTTCGTCTGGATGCTGTAGGATGTAAAAATCGGACGCGCACAGTGCGGCGCAATCGGATAACCCGTTCTCAACTGCGCTTGATGCCCAGCCGTGGTTTCATTCATTGAATCACGGCTGTTTGTTTTCCGGTTGAAGGTTATGGGTATCGTCACCGCGCTGGAAGTTCAAAAAAACAGCAAAGAGCGGGTGAACGTCTATATAGACGGCGCGTATGCCTTCAGTTTGAGTCTCATCGAGGCCGCCCGTCTGCACAAAGGCCAGAGCCTAAGCGAAGCCGAAATCGCGGCCCTGCGTGATGAGGATGCTGTTCTCAAAGCGGTGGACGGCGCGGCGCGCTTTTTGCGCTACCGCCCGCGCAGCCTGGCCGAAGTGCGCCGCTACCTGGTCGAAAAAAACCTTCCCCCTCCGGTCGTGGAAGCCGCCATACAGCGGCTGACGGCGATGGGGTATCTGGATGACGCGGCTTTTGCCCGCTTTTGGGCGCAGAGCCGGGGCGAGTTTAAACCGCTCAGTCCCCGCGCGCTGCGAGTTGAACTGCGGCAGAAAGGCGTGCCAGACGCCATCATCGCCGAGGTGCTGGCCGAACTGGACGATACCGAACTGGCCTACCGGGCCGGCATGGCGCGCGCGCGTAAGCTGCGCCGTCCCTCCCGTCAGGATTTCCGTAAAAAGATCGGGGATTTGCTCCAGCGGCGGGGTTTTAGCTACAGCATCACCCGCGAGACAGTCGAACGTTTGATGGAAGAACTAGAAACGTCCGACCCGGAATACTTTACCTTGACTACTGAGACGAATGAGGAATGAGCTGATGGATATTGGTGCTGCCCTTTTACTGCTGTTGGTTCTGGTAATCGGGGTAGCCATCGGGACTGCCGCGCTGACGTATTTTCAAAATACGCGCGGCAAGAACCGCCGATTGCAGGCTGAAAACGAAGCCAGAGCAATCACGGACCGGGCTGCTGAGCAGGCGCAGAATGTTTTAAGAGAAGCGGAGGAGAAAGCCAGGAGTATCCTGGAAGAAGCCGAGCAGACCACCCAGCGCCGGCGGCGCGAGTTCGACCGCGAGGATGAACGTTTGCAGCGCCGGCGCGAAGACCTTGACCGGCGGCTGGAACGGCTGGAACAGCGCGAGCAGAACCTCAACAAACGCCAGAGCCGCATGGATAAACAGCAGAACGACCTGCAAAAGCTGGAATCGCAGCGTTTGGAGGAGCTTCAGCGCATCGCCCAGATGACGGTGGACGAGGCCAAAGCCGAGCTGCTGGTGGCGGTCGAAAACGAAGCCCGCAGCGACATGGCGCGCATCATCCGGCAGGTGGAGGCGGAAGCCCGCGAAGAAGCCGACTCCCGCGCCCGCGACGTAATCTCCCTGGCGGTGCAGCGGCTGGCGTCGGAGCATGTCAGCGAAATCGCCGTGAGCGTGGTTCCGCTGCCCAGCGACGAGATGAAAGGCCGCATCATCGGGCGCGCCGGGCGCAACATCCGCGCCTTTGAGCTGGCGACCGGCGTGGATGTGGTGGTGGACGATACGCCGGAGGCCGTCACCATCAGCAGTTTCGACCCGGTGCGGCGCGAGGTCGCCAAACGCGCCCTGGCGAAGCTGGTGCTGGACGGGCGCATTCACCCGGCGCGCATCGAAAAACTGGTGTCGGACGCCAAAGCCGAAGTTGAGGCGGCCATCCGCGAGGAAGGCGAACGCGCCGCCTACGAAACCGGCATTCCGGGGCTGCACCCGGAAGTGTTGAAGCTGGTTGGGCGGTTGAAGTTCCGCACCAGCTATGGGCAGAACCAGCACGCCCACGCCATCGAAACGGCCCACATCGCCAGCATGATCGCCGCCGAACTGGGCGCGGACGTGATGGTGGCGAAGATGGGCGGCCTGCTGCACGACCTGGGCAAAGCCATTGACCACGAGGTGGAAGGCACGCACGCTTTGATCGGCGCGGAATATGCCAAACGTTACGGCGTGCCGGCCAAAGTTGTCAACTGCATCGCCAGCCACCACCACGAAGTCGAGCAGGAGTGCGTCGAAGCCTACATCGTCGAGGCGGCGGACGCCATCTCCGGCGCGCGGCCCGGCGCGCGGCGCGAAAGCCTGGAAACCTACATCAAGCGCGTGAAGATGCTGGAAGACATCGCCAATTCGTTCGACGGCGTGGAGCAGAGTTACGCCCTGCAAGCCGGGCGCGAGGTGCGTATCCTGGTGCGCCCGGATGTGGTGGATGATCTGTCGTCGCTGCGGCTGGCGCGGGACATCGCCCGCCAGATCGAGGAGACGATGCAGTATCCCGGCCAGATCAAAGTGCAGGTCATCCGCGAGACGCGGGCGGTGGATTATGCCAAATAACCGCCTTCGATCAAAAATCTGTCTGTAAACCCCCTCGTCCCCAAACCCCGCTCCCCCGAATTCAGGGAAGCGGGGAGAAGGCGTTTGCGGACTTAATGATAATCTGCATCCTGGCAGCGGGCTTAAGCCCACTGTTGGATGCAGGTATTCTCATCTCGTTGATGGGCTAAAGACTATTGACTGGAGGCTGAAGACTGAAGACTGAAGACTCACCCATGCAATGCCGGGTCGGCTGCGGAGCGTGCTGCATCGCCCTTTCGATTTCGTCCCCCATCCCCGGAATGCCAGACGGCAAACCGGCGGGTGTGCGCTGCGTGCAGCTTACGCCGGACAACCGCTGCAAAATCTACGATCACCCCGACCGCCCTGCCGTTTGCGCGCGGCTGCGCCCCAGCCCGGAAATGTGCGGCCAGAACGCCGACGAAGCCTACGCCTACCTGATGGAACTGGAACGCCTGACCTCGCCCATCCCCCTGGACAGCGTGTAGGATGCTGCTGTGATTTTGTCCTGCCTGATGTACAATCAGGCCAAAGTGTGAAAAGCCGAGGGTCAAAAAATGATTATCGGGATACCCAAAGAAATTAGAGATAACGAATATCGAGTGGGGCTGCCGCCCAACGGCGTGCGCGAACTGGTGCGCCACCGGCATCATGTGGTGGTGCAGGCCGGGGCGGGCGCGGGCAGCGCCTTCAGCGACGATGAATACGTGCGCGCCGGCGCGACCATCGCCCATACTGCCGAAGAAGTCTGGAACCGGGCGGAGATGGTCGTCAAGGTTAAAGACCCGATGGCCGAGGAGCAGCAATATCTGCGCGAAGACCTGATTCTGTTCGCCTACCTGCATCTGGCCGCCGACGAAACGCTGACCCGTACCCTGCTGGACAGCGGAATCACGGCGCTGGCCTACGAAACGGTGGAGGACGTTCACGGCCACCTGCCGCTGCTCCAGCCCATGAGCGAGGTCGCCGGGCGCATGGCGACCCAGATTTGCGCGCACTACATGGAAAAACCGGAAGGCGGGCGCGGCATCCTGATGGGCGGCATCCCCGGCGTAAAACCGGCGCATGTTGTCATCCTGGGGGGCGGCACGGTTGGCACGCACGCGGCGATAGTGGCGCTGGGCATGGGCGCGCGGGTGACGCTGCTGGACATAAACATGGATCGCCTGCGCTATTTGGACGAAATGCTGGGCGACCGGGGCCGGCTGACCACCCTGGCCTCGAACGAAACCAACATCGCGGACGCCATCACTACCGCCGATGCGGTGATCGGCGCGGTGTTGATTACCGGGTCGCGCGCGCCGCGCCTGATTACGCGCGATATGCTGTCGCTGATGCTAAAAGGCAGCGTGATTGTGGATGTGGCGGTAGACCAGGGCGGCTGCGTGGAGACAACCCGCCCCACCACGCACAGCGACCCGACTTATTTTGTGGAGGGCGTGCTGCACTACGGCGTCGCCAACATGCCGGGGGCCGTGCCGCGCACATCGAGTTTTGGGCTGGCGAATGCCACCCTGCGTTACATTATGAAAATCGCCGATCAGGGGCTTTACGATGCCCTCCGCAGCGACCCCGGCCTGGCGAAAGGGCTGAACATTTACAGGGGCAAAATCACCTATCCAAGCGTCGCGGCGACTTTCAATATGCCGCTGACCGAACCGGAAGCGGTGATCGCCTGATCTGCCTGCGATTTTCCTCGTCACAAACGTTATAAACAGGGGGCTTCAGCCCCCTGTTTATCTAAGAACCGATCCATAAACCGATCGATCTGATAGCAGAACAGTGGGCTTAAGCCCACTGTCTGGTGGGTTTACGGATAAACTCTAAACAGTCCTGTCTTTACGCCCCGAATCTATCCCGCGCCTTCGGCGGTCGCTTCCGGCGTGGTTTCGACGGGCGGTTCTTCAGGCGGCGCGGGCGGCTCTACCAGCGAGACGATAATCTCCTGGCGCGTCTCCTGGCCGGCGGCATTGAAGGCGCTCAAAGCGAACGTGACCTGGCCGCTCATCTCCATCGGCAGCGTGAAGGTGGTTGAGCCGGTCAGGCTCAGGCCCGTTTTTTCCTCTGCCGGGGTGGCCAGCAGCGATGAAACCAAACCCACCGATACCCGCGTGGCGTTTTGCGTCTCCCAGGTGAGGGTGACGGTGCTGCCGCGCGGCGCAGGGTTCGGGTCGGCGCTGAAGGAAACGATCTTGGGCGGTTCGCCGGTCTGAGCGCCGGCAATCGGGATGGTGATTTCCTTCGAGTCCAGCGTGGCGAAGGTCGAAAGGTTAATCAGCCGCAGCTGCAGGCGGATGCTGGTGGTGCTGCCGCCGGGCGGGATAGGTGCGGTCACGCCCAGGCCAGACGACGGCACAATCGGCACGGTGCGCGGCAGTTCGACGTTCACCACCCGGCCATCGGCCAGAATTTGCTCGAAAACCAGGTTGGTATTCTGCGGGCGGTTGGTGACGTTCCAGGCCACCGGGATGCGCGCCGTCCGATTTTGCAGGGCGGCCTGCTCCACGCTGGCGGCAGTGGTGCTGAAGCTGGTGATGAAACTGCCGGTCGGTGTGGTGGTGATCGGCAGGCTGATCTGCCGCTCGGCATACACCGTGCTGTTCGCCACATCGAACAGGCGCAGCCGCAGGGTGATGGCGGTGGTTTCCGGCTTTTGCGGCGCGACCGGGGCGACCACGCCTGTGCCGGACGAAGCCACATACGGGTTATCGCGCGGCAGCTCCACGTTTACCGCCGTGCCGTCCTCCAGCACCTGCTCGAAAACCAGGTTGCCGGTGTTCGGGCGGTTGATGACTTCCCAGGCCACCGGGATACGCGCCGTCCGCGAGATCAACGCCTGCCGGTCTGCCGACTGCGCGGTGGTGGAGAACTGGACGATGGCGGGTGTGTTGCCCTCGACGATGGACAGTTTGCCTTCGGCGGTGGCGTACACGTTGCCGGAGCGCGTGTCAATCAACCGCACGCGCAGGCTCACTTCCGTCGCGCTGCCGCCGGGCGGGATGGGCGCGACCACGCCGTTGCCGGATGACGGGATGATGGGATTGGGGCGCGGCAGTTCGACGTTCACCGCGCGGCCATCGGTTAACACCTGCTCGAAAACCAGGTTGGCGTTTTCCGGGCGATTTTCGACCGCCCAAGATACCGGGACGCGCGCCGTCCGGTTTTGCAGCGCCTGGCTGCTGACGCTGGAGGCCCCGATATTAAAGACCCGGATG
>JAPKMO010000174.1 GCA_026645945.1 Anaerolineae bacterium | reverse complement strand
GTGCCGCGTCCCACCCTTCCCAGTCCGGCGCGGCGGTTTCAAAGGTCGCGTTTTTGGTGACAATCCCGGCCTCGTAGATCGCCCGTACTTCCGGCCAATCTTCGGCGCGCATGGCTACAACCATGACATTCATACTTCTAACCCCTACTGTCACCCAATTTTTCTCTCCTCGCCTTAAGGGCGAGGGGTCGGAGGTGAGGGCGTCAGATCACCAGATGTTTTTCGCCGTTCAGGCAGCGTTTCGCCAGAACGAGAATTTTGTACAGGTACGCATCGTTGGTCGGCACGAAGTCCGCGCGGGTGATCGTCATCACATCCTGCCCGAAACCGACCGCCTGCGCCTGGATAGACTCGCGTTCGCCGGCATACATCGCCAAACCATCGTCTATGTCGAAGGCCGCCAGACCATCAACTTCTTCCCGCTGGTAGCTGTATTCACGCAGCGGCCTGTCGCAGCGATACAAAAACACATCCGCGAACTCGTAATCCAGCAGATCGCCCAGGCGGTTCACCGACACGCGCCGCCCCAGCGGAATCAGATCGTCAAAAGCCACATCAATACCAAGTTCCTCGCGGACTTCGCGCACGCCGTCGCGCATGGTTTCCCCGGCGGCATAGTGTCCGGCGGCGCTCACGTCCAGCAGATTCGGGAAAAAGTCCTTATGCGCGCCGCGCCGCTGAACAACGATGTGATCGCGCCCTTCCGCGTCTCGGTAGATCACCCAGCACTGGAACACCCGATGCCAGTCGCCATCCCGGTGAACCGCGCTCCGTTCCTTTGTGCCGAGCCAGTTCACGTTTTCGTCGTAGATGTCCAGCAGTTCGCTCATATTTATGCGCCGCTTACCGCCTGAATAAATGCCCGCACCCTGCCGGCGTCTTTTCTCCCCGGTTCGGCCTCCACGCCGCTGGCGACATCCACCCCCCAGGGCCGCGCCTGTTCGATTACCCCGGCCACGTTCTCCGGTGTCAGGCCGCCCGCCAGCATCAGGCGCGGTACAGCATCCCGCACGGCCAGCGCGATGTCCTGGCCGACCGCCGCGCCCGTCCCGCCGTACAAACCCGGCTGGTTGGCATCCAGCAGCAGCGACGGCATCCGCTCGTTGGATGGGAACAGCGGGCGATAATAATTCACATCATCCAACGCCTGCGGGATGTTTGCCGGACGGATGGCTTTAAAGGCCAGCCCGCGCAGCTCGCGCAGCATATCATCCGATTCGTCGCCGCTGAGCTGCGCGCAGTCCAGGCCGACTTTGTTGGTAACAGCCGAGACATTGCTCACGATTTCATTAACAAACAGCCCCACCAGCAGTGGGCAGGCCGGCCCCAACTGGCCGCGCAGCGCGTCGCAAATCGGCAGGGCGGCGTCCGGCGTAATGTAGCGGGGGCTTTTTTTGAAAAAATTAAACCCCAGCATATCCGCGCCTGCCTCCGCCGCCATCAGTGCGTCCTCGAATGTCGTTAGTCCGCAAATTTTAATTTTGGTCATGGTCTCACCTCACGGGGTTGGCTGCTAAACTCCTGCACCCGTAAAGCGATATTATCCGCTTTGACCAGCGATTCGCCAACGAGGACGGCACGCGCACCACACGCGCCCATCTGACGCACATCCTCGGCGCTGCGGACGGCGCTTTCGGCCACCAGCGTGACTCCCGGCGGCACGAGTTTCGCCAGCCGTTGGGTAATGGTGATGTCCTCATCAAAGGTCTTTAAGTTACGGTTGTTGACGCCGACCAGCCGCGCCCCGATTTTGAGCGCCCGTTCCAGTTCGCCCTCGCTATGGACTTCCACCAGCGCCGCCATACCCAACCCGGTTATCAGGTCGTGCAAATCGTGCAGATGCGAGTCCTCCAGCGCCATGACGATCAGCAGCATAGCGTCCGCGCCCGCCGCGCGGCCTTCGTACACCTGATACTCGTCAATGACGAAATCCTTCCGCAGCACCGGCATGTCAGCCGCCGCGCGCGCCCGCCGCAGATGCTCCAGGCTGCCCTGGAAAAACGGCTCATCGGTCAGCACCGAAATCGCCGCCGCGCCGTTTTCCGCATAAGTCCGCGCCAGCGCCGCCGGGTCGAAGTTTTCGATCAAAACCCCTTTGCTCGGCGACGCTTTTTTCACCTCGGCGATCAGCGCCACCGTATCGCGCCGCAAGACCTTCGCAAAGTCCCGCGCGGGCGGGGCCGACGAAACCTCGCGCCGAACCCGCGCCACCTGGGCCGGGTCGTGCGTCTGCTCTTGTAAATCCAACGCCTTACGCGCCAGGATTTTATCCAGGATGGTATCGGTTTTGATGTAGGAAGCCATCTTCACCCGGTTACTGCGCCGCCGTGAACTTTTGACTATACGCAATCAGGGACTCCAGCTTCGCCAGCGCCGCGCCGCCGGCGATCACCGTCGCGGCCATTTCGATTCCGTCACGCAGGTTTTCGACCAGGCCGCCGGCCATCAGCGCCGCCCCGGCGTTTAGCAGCACCACATCGCGCCGCGCATCCTGGATTTCGCCGCTCAGGATGCCGCGCAGGATGGCTGCGTTGGTCGGCGCGTCGTCGCCCTGCAAATCGGCGATGTTCGCGCCTTTAAACCCGTAATCGCGCGGGTCGAGGTCGTGCGTCGTCACCACCCCGTCCATGTAATAACTGACGCGGTTCGGCCCGGTGGTGGTCAGTTCGTCCAGCCCGCCGTAACCGCTGACCACGATGGCCGACTTCGCCCCCAGCGCGCCCAACACATGCGCCAGCATGTCTGTCAGGTCGGCGGCAAAAACGCCCATCAACTGCCGCCGCGCGCCCGCCGGGTTGGTCAGCGGGCCGAGGATGTTAAAGATCGTCCGAATCCCCATCTGGCGGCGCGGCCCGATGGCGTGTTTCATGGCCGGGTGCAGTTTAGGGGCGAACAAAAAACCGATGCCGGTTTCGTCAATACACTGGCCGACCTGCTCCGGCGTCAGGTCAAGGTTAACGCCCAGTTCGGCCAGCACGTCGGCGCTGCCGCATTTGCTGCTGGCGGCGCGGTTGCCGTGTTTGGCGACCGGGATTCCCGCCCCCGCCGCCACAAACGCCACCGTCGTGCTGATGTTAAACGTGCCGGATTTATCACCGCCCGTGCCGCAGGTATCCAGCAGTTCGCCGTTAAAGCGCGTCGGCACGCGGTGCGCGTTGGAGCGCATCGCCCGCGCGCTGCCGGTGATTTCGTCCTGCGTTTCGCCTTTCATGCGCAGCGCCATCAGGTACGCGCCGATCTGCGCCTCGGTCGCGCCGCCGCCCATAATCTGGTTCATCACCGCTTCGGCTTCATCCATTTGCAGATGCCCAAACCGGCTCAGTACATCTATCGCGTGTTGAATATCCACGTTTTCCCCCTCGACCATCTATAACCCCGCTGCCACCGGCACTTTGATTTCCAGAAAGTTCTGCAAAATGCGCGTCCCGAATTTCGTCAGGATGCTTTCGGGATGGAACTGCACGCCATAAACCGGGTACTCGCGGTGGCGCAGCCCCATAATCTCGCCCTGATCGGTGAAAGCCGTGATCGCCAGGCAGTCCGGCAAAGAGGTTTCCTCCACGATCAAGCTGTGATAGCGCGTGGCCTCGAACGGGCTGGGGACGCCCTTAAAAACGCCGTCGCCTTTGTGGTAAATCTGGCTGGTTTTGCCGTGCATCAGGCGCGGCGCGCGCGCCACCACGCCGCCGTAAGCCTGCCCAATCGCCTGATGCCCCAGGCACACGCCCAGAATCGGCAGGCTCGCACCCAACTCGGCGATCACTGCCAGCGATACGCCGGCGTCGTCCGGGTCACCCGGCCCCGGCGAGATAACAATATGCGACGGCTGCAAAACGCGTATCTCATCCAGGGATATTTGATCGTTGCGCGCCACCCGCAAATCTGCACCCATCTCGCCCATCAACTGCACCAGGTTGTACGTAAAACTGTCGTAGTTATCAATCACCAGAATCATCTTTTATCCTTCCAGTTCCGGGTAACGTCCGGTTTCCAAGCCTTCCAGATGGGCTGTATCATCGGTCGCAATCAGTCGCCATTGGTTGTCATGGGCGATGGTGGTCACCGACATATTGCTGACGGCAATTTCATTGGCGTGGCAGTCCGGTATCAGATCGTTGAGCAGCGCGTGAATGGCCGTTGTGTGCGAGATAATGCCGATTGTCTCGCCAGGGTTTTGGGCCAGGATTCCGTTAAAAGCCTGCACGGCGCGTTCTCGAACCTGCAAGCGCGATTCGCCGCCGGGGATTTTAAACGTGTCCGGCGCGTTCAGCAGCCGCGCATAATCATCAGGATACCAGGCGCGGATTTCATCCAGCGTCAGCCCCTGCCAGGCCCCGATATTGCGTTCGCGCAGCCGCGAGTCGTAGACCGGCGCAAAACCCAACTGCTCGCTCAGGATTTCCGCCGTATCCACCGCGCGCCGCAGATCGCTGCTGTAGAGCGCGCTCATGCCGATGTTGCGGATATACAGCGCCAACTGCTGCGCCTGCCGCCGCCCGTGTTCGCTCAGCGGAACGGCTACCCAGCCCTGCCAGCGGCCTACCCGGCTCCACTCTGTCTCGCCGGGGCGAACGAAAATAACCCGTTTCACCATACGTTTCGTCTCCTGTCGGTATCGGCGGTCAACCTTCGCCATCACGTCAGGCCGCGTTCGGCATATCGAACGGCAAACGCCACCGCCTTCGCTTTATTGATCGTTTCCTCGTACTCGCGCGCCGGATCGCTGTCCGCCACGATGCCTGCGCCGACCTGAATATGCACCGTATCCCCCTGCATAAGCAAGGCGCGGATAGTGATACAGGTATCCATCGAGCCGTCAAAGCTGAAATAACCCACCGCGCCGCCATATGTCCCCCGGCGCGTGCCTTCCAGTTCCTCGATAATCTCCATCGCGCGCACTTTCGGCGCGCCGCTCAACGTGCCTGCCGGGAAGGTCGCCCGCAGCAGATCGAACGCATCCATGCCGGCGCGCAGGCGTCCCTGCACCTGGCTGACGATGTGCATCACGTGGGAGTACCGTTCCACATACATCATGTTCGGCACGCGCACCGTGCCATAATCGCACACACGCCCCAGGTCGTTGCGCCCCAGGTCTACCAGCATAACGTGTTCGGCGCGCTCTTTCGGGTCGGCCAGCAGTTCTTCCGCCAGCCGGCGGTCTTCATCGTCGTCAGCCCCGCGCGGGCGCGTCCCGGCAATGGGTCGGACGGTGGCCGTGCCGTCCTCCAGGCGTACCATCATCTCCGGCGATGCGCCGATGAGGCTGAAATCGCCGTTGAAGTTGAGCAAAAACATATACGGCGAGGGATTCAGCATCCGCAGCGCACGGTAGATCGCCAGCGGCGTGGCCGACGTGCGCCGCTTAAACCGCTGCGACAGCACGATCTGAAAAGCGTCCCCAGCAGCGATGTATTCCTTTGCCGCGCGCACGTTGTCCTCAAAACGCGCCTGGGACATATTGGACTCCAGCTCGTCATCCAGCGGCGGCGCGGCCTCCGGCAGCGGCGGCAGCGGTTCGCGCAGGCGGGCGGCGATTTCGTCTATACGCCGCACGGCATCGTTGTAAGCGGCGTCCGGGTCGCCCATATCGTGAGCGTTCGCCAGGATGATAAGCTGGTGTTTGGCGTGGTCAAAGATAACCAGCGTATCCGGCAGCAGAAAAGCCGCGTCCGGCACGTCCAGGTCTTTCGAGGCTGTTTCCGGCAGCCGCTCAAAATAGCGCACCACATCGTAACCTAGATACCCCACCGCCCCGCCGATAAAACGCGGCAGCCCGTCCACCTTCACCGGCTTCACGCGGGCAAACTCCGCCTTAACCGCGCCGAGCGGGTCTTCGCCCGCTTCCAGCCGGCGCGTGATGGTTTGGCCGTGCAGCGTCCGTGTCACCCGGTCATTCTGTACGGTAATCACGCCCTTCGGGTTCACGCCCAGGAACGAATACCGCCCGACATGCTCCCCACCTTCCACGCTTTCCAACAAAAACGAATACGCGCTGTCCTGCGTCAGCTTCAGATAAACCGAAACCGGCGTCTCCATATCGGCGGGCAGCGTGCGGTAGACCGGCACCAGATCGCCCTGCTCAAACAGCTTCAAAGCGGTTGCCCGCCCCGGTAAAACTTGTTCCTGTGTGGGTGCTGCGAATAGCGCCATCTCGTTAACCTCCCCATACCAAACAAAAAACCCCTCCCGCCGTTGAGGACGAGAAGGGGTTCCCGTGGTGCCACCTCTGTTGTTTTGCCCCGATAGGGTAAAACGCTCTTTCCGGGTACGGATCAACAACACGGCCAACCGATACCCTGCGCCTGTAACGGTGCGCTTCCGGCGCGGGCTACTCTACCGTTCGCCCGCGCAACTCCCTGGCCCATTCCACCCCACCGTATGTACCGCCTTCACAGCTTCCGGCGGCTCTCTGAACACCGCTGCGGGGTGTACTCTTCCAGATCAGCGTCGTTATGTATTCAACTGTTCACCAGCATAACGAGATTTTGGACGGCTGTCAAGCACTTCGCACCGCAAAAAATCATTCCTCAAAAATAGCATGGACAGCCAGCCCAAACCCCGGCAGCAGGTCGCCGCCGCTCGCCGTTTCGCCCTCAGCGAAAATGTCGGACTCGCCGTCCGGGTACAGCGCCTCGACTAGGCGCTTTTGGGGATACACCAGCCACATCAGCCGCGTACCGTTCGCCAGATAATAAGCGGCCTTGTCGCGCATGGCTTTCGGCGTGTCGTCCGGCGACTGCACCTCAACGCACAGATCGGGCATCTGCGGCACTGCCCCCCAGCTCCACGACCGGACGACTGCTGTCGGCATAATAGGCAACTTCCGGCAGGCGAGAATTATGCTCGTCACCCGGCAACTGGTGACGCACCTCTACCGCGACATGTCCTTTTCCCGTCTGCCGGATGTATAGCTTCAGCTCAGTGCTGATATTCACGACAATCACACCATGTTGTTCGGTCAGCACTTTTTCAACAATCTCCCCCTCGACCAATTCAAACAGCCGGTCGGCGTTTTCCGCTTGGGCGATAAAACGTTCAAACTCCTCGACGGTATATAACTTCTGCTCAACTAGGGCAATCGCATATGAAAGCTTAATGGGTTTTCAAAAGGTCATTGTGGTTCGATAAAGGCCGTTTCGCGGGTA
>JAPKMO010000173.1 GCA_026645945.1 Anaerolineae bacterium | reverse complement strand
TATCCCAACAAAGCAGCCAGACGAGGCTGCCGAGCAGCAGCAGTTCGTTATAACCGCCGAGCGTGGCAGTGGTGTACAGGGCGAAGTTGGCCGTCGGCACGGCCAGCGACAGCCCAGCGGCGGCAGCCACTAGCGGGCGCGCGCTCAGCCGCCAGGCGACCGTATACCCCGCGGCGACCACCAGCAGGTACAGGGCGCTCTGCACCACGCGCATTGCCATCACCGATTGGCCCAGCAGCGTAAAACCGGCTGCCACCAGCCAGGCATCCAGGCTGCCCATATAGGCCTGTCCGTAGAAAAAGGCCGGGCGCGCGCCCTGGAGGATGTGCCGCGCCATCAGGCCGACAACCGCTTCATCGGCATGGAATGAGACGCTGCCGCCGGCGAGCAGCAGGGCGCGAACCCCCGCCGCCAGCAGCAGAATCGCCAGCAGGTGACGAAGCGGAAAACCGGGTCGCTGCGCCCGTGTCATGGATTTAACCGGCAGCCCGTCCCCGGCGGCGCAGCGTCCGAAAACCGAACGCCAGCAGCGCCAGGACGACCAGCGCCCCCACCACGCCGATGCCGATAGATAGGGTCAGGTTGGCGCGCACAAAACAGCGTGCCGGCTGCGTCAGGCTGTTGAACGTATTCCGAAGCTGCGTGGCGAGCGGCGGCGTGCCGATTTCAAAACTGCCCTCGGCGGAGATGCTGGTATTCCAGTTTTTGTCGGATGCTGTGACCGTAAAATATCGCGCGGCGGTCGTGAATACTGACGGGCCGACCTTAAAATCGCGCGGGGTGGTCAGATCGCTGATGGTGATGCTGTGTTCGGTGCGGTATTCCAGGTCTTGTGCCATCGGGAAGATGACATGGCCGCTCCGCCCGCCGAACCAGATCTGGCCGATAGTTTCAACGTCGGTTTTCCAGGAGATGGTCACGCTGTCGCCGCTGACCGCTGCCTGCACATCGCTGATGACCGGGGCAGGCGCGTCCAGCGAGATAAAACGCGCCGGGTCAATGGGTGCGGGTCCGGTTTCCTCGCCGTCCAGGATGATGCCAACGGGTGTTGCGGGCGTCAATCCCATGTCAGCCAGCAGGTTATAGGTCATCTGGCTGATGATCGCGTCGGGTTCAACTGGCAGGACGGCGCGCGCGCCCAGCCCCCACGACCACTGAATCGTGCCGCTGGCGAACACCAGCGCCCCGCTCGGCGCGGTGTAGCGCGTGGTATGCGCGGCGGCCAGCCCCATCATTCCGTTTTCAAACTTGCCGGCATCTTGCAGCAGCAGGCCAAAAACCGGCGTTTCGGCCAGGATTTCCAGGCCGTTCGGCGTGTGGCCGTTGTCCACCACTGCATCCCACTCCCAGCCGAAAATGTAGTCCCCGACGTTGATATATGTGTCCGGCGGCATGGCCTCCAGGCCGGTATGCCGGTAAATCCGGTCGGACACTTTATCCGCCGTAATTCGCATCGGGAAAAACAGCGAGTCGTTGTCGCCGATGTACATCACGCCGATCAGACTGTTTTCCGGCTGGTTGGGGCCTTCCGGGTCGCGCCAGGTGCTGGTGGAAAAGCCGGTTGGGTCGGGGGGGCCGCTCTCGATGGTTTTATACGTCACCAGCACGCTGTTCGGCTCGCCGGTGATCGGGTCGTCCTCCATGCGAATGCGCCAGTAGCTGGTATTGGCGGTGAAAAAGCCCAGATGCACGCCAGCATCCCGCGCCGCCGTAATGGCGTCCCACATTTCCTGCGTCCAGTATTCATCGTGGCCGACCGAGAAAAACGCCTGATGGTCGAGCAGTTCGTTGGCCGCGCCGGGCTGGCCGGAACGGTGCGTATCGCTGGTGGTGGAATAGGTTACATCGTATCCCTGCTGCTCCAGCCAGCGCACCATCGGGTATTCGGCGCGGAAGTAGCTGTTCGGGTCGGCCATAGACTGGTTGTAGGGGCGGTTATACGACACCTTCGCCGCGCGCGAGGCTTCGGTCACGGTCGGGCAAAAACCGCTGCTGCTGCTGTAGGTGGATTTGCTGCCGTAGTTGTTGTACGCCTGGTAGGTCGAAACGCTCTGCTGGTAGAGGATGGCGCTGTCCCGTTCGTCGTCGCGCACGACGAACAGGATGTAGTTGTCGCCGCCGGTATCAGACCGGATAATCCGGGCGACATACACGCCGGATACCCAGTCCTCCGGGATGTGCAGCGTATACGATGCGGCCCAGTTCGCGCACGAAACCAGCCCGGTATCATACTGCTCCTGGCAGTCCGGCTGCTTCTGGCCGGGTACGGCTTCAACGGTTTTCACCAGCCGCCCGCCCAGGCCGCCGTAATAACCGCTGCGATAGATGCGAATGTCGAACGTAGGCGCGCCGGTATCCACCAGGAAATCCAGGCTGCCGCCCCGGTTCACGCTGTCCACCGATGCGTAACCGAAAATGTCGCCGATGGGGTTTTGCGTAATCCATTCGTTGGTGCCGGGTTGGCAGTTTTCGGCCACAATGGGGTTGGCCGGGTTGGCGCAGGGGGCGGCCTGGGCCATCGCCGGCGTCGAAACCAAAAAAGCCGCTCCTAAAGCGGCCATCCAACAGGCGAAACAATACCGTTTTTTTGCAAACAAGAGAGCCTTCCTTATGGTTATGTTTTTATTGTGTCAATCACTTCGGCGGCCAGCTCGTAATGCCCGAAGGCCGGGATGATGTATGCGCCCTGCACCAGGCCGCGCAGGCCGCGCAGCACTTCCCCGGCGATTCGCACCCCTTCGGCGGGGGCGTCCTCGCCCGCGTCCTCGATACGCTTCATGATTGTATCCGGGATGCTGATACCCGGCACTTCGTTGTGCAGGAACTGCGCGTGTTTGAGGCTGTACAGCGGAATCGCACTCATAATCACGGGCAGCGTAAGGGGCTTGCCTTCGATTTCCTCATAGCGTTTGTGGAAGCGTTCGATCACAGCGGGGTCAAACACCACCTGCCCGATGGCGAAATCCGCGCCGTTTTCCAGCTTCTTATGCAGCGTGGCGATCTCGCGGTCTATATCCGCCGCGCCCATGTTCAGCGCGCAGCCGACGGTGAAGGTGGTCGGCTGGCCGATGCTGTTCCCGGCCTGGTCTACACCGTGATTGAGTTTGTGTTTGATGACGCCGATCAATGCCGAGGGCGCGACATCGTAATTATCCATCGCTTCGGGATAATCGCCGATTTTGGTGGGGTCGCCCATGACGACGAACAGGTTCCGCAGGCCGAGCGCATGGGCAGCCAGCAGGTCGCCCTGGACGCGCAGCAGATTGCGTCCGCGCGTGGGGAAGTGCAGCACTGTTTCCATGTTCAGGCGCGTTTGCAAAAAGTGGCAGACCGCCCAGGGACTCATACGCATCCGGGCGGTCGGGCTGTCGGCCACATCCACCATATCGGCACCGGCCTCCTGCAAAAGCTGCGCCGAGGCCAGCAGCTTTTGCGGCACGAAACTGCGCGGCGGCGAAACTTCGACGGTGACGACGAAGCGGCCTGCCGCCAGCTTGCGCGCCAGTTCGGTGGGGCGTTCCGGCACGTCGGTATGTTCGTCGCCGCCGGTTTCCAGGATATGAACGTGCGGCACAGGGCGATCAGGCGCGTCCAGGGCGCGGCGCATGGCGGCGATATGCTCCGGCGTCGTGCCGCAGCAGCCGCCGATGACGCTGGCTCCGATGGCTTCGAATGTCAGAGCGTAGTCGGCAAAATAGGCGCTGGTGGCCGGGTACATCATACGTTCCCCGACCGATTCCGGCAGACCGGCGTTTGGCATGGCCGAAAAAACCGCCTCCGGTACAGCCTGGCGCATGGCTAGGAGGATGCGCGAAAGCTGCTGAGGCCCGCCGCCGCAGTTGACGCCGATCACGTCTGCGCCGGCGTGGTGCAGGTCACGCGCGACCTGTGCCGGCAGGTCGCCCAACAGCGTGCGGTCGTCCTGGGCGAAGGTCATCTGTGCCACCACCGGCATGCCGGGGGCGGTCTCGTGGGCGGCGGCGATGGCTTCCAGCAGTTCCAGCCGGTCGCTGAAGGTTTCCAGCAGGATGAGGTCTACCCCGGCGGCGGCCAGCGCCCCGATCTGTTCGACGAAAGCCGCCCGCGCCGCTTCCGGTTGGATGCGTCCGAATGGTTTGAGGCGCACGCCCAGCGGCCCAACCGACCCGGCCAGATAAACATCGTCGCGGAAGCTGGCGTCAATCACGCGGCGCGCCAGTATCACCCCGGCGCGGTTGATTTCGGCTACCCGGTCTTCCAGCCCGTGTTTCGCCAGTTTGTACCGGTTTGCGCCGAAGGTGTTGGTTTCGATCAACTCCGCCCCGGCTTCGATGTAAGCGCGATGCACCCGCGCTACCTGCTCCGGGTGCGAGAGGTTGAGTTCGTCGAAACAGGCGCTAAACGACGCGCCGCCCTGGTGCAGCATCGTTCCCATCGCGCCGTCGGCCAGCAGCGGTTTTTCGTGCTTCAAACGTTCGAGAAACGGTATCGTCGCCATCACTGATCCTTAAAAGGACTCAACACAGAGACTCAAAGGCACGAAGACACAGAGACGTTTTACGGAAGCTCCTCTGTGGCTCTGAGACTCCGAGTCTCTGTGTTATGCTTTTCAACCAAAAATTCGCCTGCCGGGTCATGCTGCCGGTACAACTGCCTGGCTTTGTCCGGGCGCTGGACGGCGTAGCAGTACACGCAGCCATGCACGCAGGTATCATACGCCCCGATGTCCCGCGAGGCGAAACAGCCGCAGCCGTCGCGGTGGCCTTTGGCACGGGCGGTGATGTCCTCTCCGGCCACGTCGGACAGCCGGACGGCATCCACGCAGCGCGCATCCGCCGCGCCGGGGATGAGATACTGCCGCTGGGCGCAAACGCTCAACTGCATCCGGTAGGCGCGGGCGATGTCCAGCAAATCTCTGACCAGCGCCAGTTTGATTTCGTCCGCCGGGTCAGACCAGCGGAAGCCGGCAGCTCGCGCCGCCGCGTTCAGGTTGCGCCGGGACTTCTGGTAGATGTTAGCAAAGGAAATTGCCACTTCGTCGGAAACCCCTTCCAGCGCCCGCGCCAGCCGCTCGAAGTTGCGGCGGTGAAAATCCGGCGTCGTCACCGACGAAAACACAATCGGGTCGTAGCGCCACACCGGCACGCGCGGACCGTATTCCGCCGCCAGGTATTTCATGTGTTCGACCGCGCGGCGCGCGTCCACGACGGCGCGTTCCAGGGCGCGCGAGTAGCCGTTGATGCTGTACAGCACCAGGAACGGGTAGCCGCGCCGGCGAACTTCCGCCAGATGAGGCAGGAACGGGCCGGCATTTTTCGTCCAGAAGACGAAACCCTCCACGTCCTCGCGCCGCAGACTGACGCGATAGGGCTGGCCGCTGTAAGGGTTTTCGACCAGGCAGTAACCGGCATCCAGCCGGCTGCGGAACCAGTCGCCGTAAAAGGCCGGAATATCGGTGCGGTAGCTGGCGGAAATAATCATCGTCTTTCACCTCAGAACGGTTATAGAACACCCGTTCTGATTATACCACTGGAACCCGATTCGGTATGGCCGTAATCTTTCGTAGAGACATAAAAGGTTGCGTCTCTACGCCCTATCTTACCCCCCGCACACGCCGCTCAGGACAATCTGCGAGCCGCTGCCATCCTCCGCCGTCGTCACCGACCACTGCGCGGAGGCCATAAACCAGAATGGATCGCGGTTCATCTGGGCATTACGATAGTTGGCAGCAACGGTGCGCCCGTACCAGTCCCGCACTTCAGAAGATGGGGCGTCGGTATCCAGCACTATCACCGTTTCGCCCATGCCGAACGCCCGCAGAAAATTGTGCCGTTCCATCGTCACCCGCGCTTCCGGGTAGATCGGAATCTTGCGGGTCATGGCGCTGTAACAGGCCGCATCCAATCCTAAAAACATGACGATAACGCAGCCGAATACACCCAACACCACCACGCCGAGTCCGGTCAGGGCGCGCCGGGAGCAGCCAGAAGGTCTGTCATCCACCGCCGATTTGCCTTTCTGAAATGTAAGTGCTGAAGGCGCACTTTTAAGAAGCAAAAAATTCTGCGCGCAGCCGCGCAAATTCCGCCAGAAAGCGTTTTTCCATCTGCGCTTTTGGGTCGGCAGGCAGCAGAGCGGCGCGCACCGCGTTTAACATCAGCTGTTCGATCTGTTCGGCGTCAAAACCAAACGTCTCGACAATCCGCAGATATTCGTCCGTCAGCGTCGTGTTGAACATGGGCGGGTCGTCGGAATTAATCGTCACGTACAGCCCGGCGTCCAGCAGACGTGGTAGGGCGTGTTCTGCCAGTGATGGAAACACCTTCAAAAAGACGTTGCTGGTGGGGGATACTTCCAGCGGAATCTGCCGCTCGCGCAGGTAATCCACCAGCGCCGGGTCTTCCAGGCAGCGCACGCCATGACCGATACGAACGGCTTTGCAGACCTTGATGGCGCTCCAGATGCTTTCCGGCCCGACCGTCTCCCCGGCGTGCGGCACGCAGGGGACGCCGGCAGCGTAAACGCGCGCGAACTGCGCCGCGTATTTCTCCGGCGGGTTGCCGGGTTCGTAACCGCCGATGCCGAAAGCAACCACGCCGCGCCCGTGACCGCTGATGGCCCAGTCGGCGTAAAAATCGGCCTCCTCTGCCGTAATCTCGCGCGGGATGTCAATCACCACGCCCATCGAAACGCCTAACTCCGCCTCCGCCCAGGCGCGCGCTCGGTTAAGGGCGGCCAACTGCTCCTCAAAAGGCGGCACTTCGCCGGTGATGGTGCGAACCGACGGCGTGTACGTCACCTCGCTGTAGACGATATGCTGCGCGGCCTGGTTCTTCAGGAACTCGCGCGCCATCAGTTCCAGGTCGTCTGCCGTGACCAGCGCGCGCACCACATGAATGTAAGTGTCAATGAAGTGGCGGAAGTCCTTGAAGCGGAACCACTCGCGCATTTCGGCGGGCGTTTTGGCCGGCAGGTCAACGTTGTTGCGCCGCGCCAGTTCCAGCCAGGTTTCCGGCTGGGTGGCGCCCTGCAAATGCACATGCAGTTCGACCTTTGGCATGGCGCGGATGAAGTCGGTCAGGGACATGGGATTATTTCACCTTGTAAATAATTGGATATTGCCGCAATCGTTGCATTTGCGAGCGTAAACACGCTCGCCAACGAATACCTTTGGCCCATCAGGCTTAGAGTTTATCCGTAAACCCACCAGACAGTGGGCTTAAGCCCACTGTTCTGCTATCAGATCAATCGGTTTACG
>JAPKMO010000172.1 GCA_026645945.1 Anaerolineae bacterium | reverse complement strand
ACAGTGGGCTTAAGCCCACTGTCACCTGTTGCTGCACTAGGTTTCTTCAGCCGGCCGCCGCGAGGCGCTTTCGATGCGTGCCTCGGCCTGTGCCTTTTTCACCTGCCAGTTCAAAAACCAGATCACCAGCATTACCGTCAAACCCGCGCCGATGAGATTAAACACCACACAGGCCACCACCAGGAAAAGCTGCTCGGCCTTCCAGGGAGTCATGTCCAGCACCGAGGCATCAGGATTGGCCGTCGAACGGATGACCCAGGGGAAGTTCGCCGTCCCCCCGCCCGCCGCAATCTGCGCCGTCAGGCCGCCGCCGACGATTAAGACCACCACCAACGCCGCAACCAAGATCAATCGCCTCACCAAAACCCCTCCGCTCGTCATCAAACACAGACAAAGTGCTGCGAAATTGTACTCTTTCTCACAACCCGTCGCAAGCCGGGCGCGCCCGGCATTTATCTATAACGCATCGCCGTTAGAAGGGTCGTCTGTAGGCATTTCGCGGGTTTCCTGCGAGTCATCACTGATGACATCGCGCTCCTCGCTGGCCGCCGACACCTGGCGGGTTTCGCGGCGATCTGCCCTTTCGCCAACCTCATACTGTGCCTCTCTCGTCCGGTCGCCCCCTTCCCCAAGCGCGTTCTGGAGCGGCAGCGCGACGTAAAAAACCGACCCTTCCTTCGGCCTGCTCTCCAACCAAATCTGCCCGCCGTGTTTTTGCACGATGGCTTTGGTGATCGCCAATCCCAGGCCGCTGCCTTCGATTTTGCGCGCCACGCCTTCCCGCGAGCGGAAAAAACGCTCAAAAACGTGCGATTGGTCTTCCGGGGAAATGCCGATGCCGCTGTCACGCACGGTCAGGATCACCCGGTCTTCGTGCCGCACCGCTTTAATCCACACCTGCCCGCCGTCATGGTTGTATTTGATAGCGTTGGACACCAGATTATCAACCACCTGGGTGATCCGCTGTAAATCGGCCACGATCAGCCCCAGTTTGGGGTCGAGGTCGAGATGCGTAACGATCTGGCGACGTTCCGCCGACGGGCGCAGCAAATCCACAACTTCCTGGATAACCAGGCCCAGATCGCAGTCCATCAGGGTTAACGCCATATCGGCGTCAATCCACGAGATTTCCAGCAGCCGGGCGACCAGATGTTCCATCCGCTGCAAACCGGCCATCGCCTTTTCGGCAAAGTGCTTCTGGCGTTCGTTGAGCGGGCCAAGCTGCTGCACCAGTTCGATACACCCGCGCACCGAGTTAATCGGCGTTTTTAGATCGTGGGCAACCGCGTTTAACCAGTCGGCTTTCGCCTCATTTACCTGCGTCATCGGTTTTCTTCCGAGCCTAGTAAAGTGGGTAAGATATTTAAAGCCTGGGCCAGGCGTGTGCCATGCCAGGTCAGCAGCGAACCATCCACCAGCTTAATCCGGTTGTTCCGCGCCGCCGGCACGTCCAGCGCCGCGAACAGAGGGATATGCGCCTCGGTGAAAGCATACGGCTCGCTGGGCAGTAGAATGACATCCGGCTGAGCGGCGGCCACTTCTTCCAGCGTCACGCGCGGATAGCGGGTATCGCGTCCGGCAGCGCGCGGGTCATCGTCGGCATATGCCTCGGCAGCGCCCAGGTCAGCTTGCAGCGGATACCGGCGCTCGCGGTCGGCGAAAACATTCAGGCCGCCGCACGCGCGCAGCAGGTCGTGGCAGTATGTATCGGCGTTAAACGTCATCAGCGGGTCCAGCCAGATGGGAACGAATACGCGGGCGGGTTTCTCCCGGCTTTCGCCCAGGCGCTGCACCCAGTCGTAGGACTGTTCGATCAGCCGCACGCGCGGCACCATCACCGGCTCATCAAACACATGCATGATGTTCCACAGCAGGTTGATGGCGTCCGCCACCGTGCGCGGGAACGTCACCCAGACGGGGATACCGGCCTCGCACAGGGCGTCTACATGCTCTTTATGGTTTTCCTCGCGGTTGGCGATCACCAGGTCAGGCTTCATGGCGATGATACGCGCCACATCGGGGTTTTTCGTGCCACCGATGCGCGGCAGGTTTTGGACGCCCTCTGCCGGAAATACGCAGTAGTCGGTGATGGCGATCAGCCGGTCGCCCAGGTTCAGATCGAACAGCGACTCGGTCACGCTCGGCACTAACGACACCACCCGGCGCGGCGGCTGCGTCACCGGCGTTTCCATCTGGTAGAAATAAGTTCGGGCATCCAAAACGTTCGCCTCCATACACCGGCTAGCCGTTTAGCCGAACCGCACCAGTTGGTCGCGCTCCGGCCCCACGCTGACGGTCAAAACCGGCGTTTCGCACAGCGCGGCGATGCGCTGGATGTAAGCGCGCGCGGCCTCCGGCAGGTCGGCGGCCTGACGTGCCGTGCTGATGTCCTCCCGCCAGCCCGGCAGCATTTCGTATACCGGCTCGACGCGCTCCAGGTCGCGGGCAGTGGCCGGCGGGTCGGTAAGCGTCTGGCCGTCCAGCCGGTAAGCGACCGCCAGCTTGAGTTCATCGAAGCCGCTCAACACATCAAGTTTGGTCAGAAACAGTTCGGTACAGCCGTTAATCAACGCCGCATAGCGCAGCAGAACGCCATCCAGCCAGCCGCAGCGGCGCGGGCGTCCGGTCGTTGTGCCGAACTCGTCCCAGAAGTGTTCGCCCGTCCCGCGCAGCCGGTCGCCGATTTCGCCATGCTGTTCGGTCGGCATCGGGCCGGCTCCCACCCGCGTGCTGAAACACTTGGCCGCCCCGACCACCCGGTCAACGTACCCCGGCCCGATACCCAGGCCGGTCAGCGCGCCGCCGGCGGTGGGCGACGAACTGGTGACAAACGGGTAGCTGCCATGATCCACGTCCAGCAGCGTCCCCTGCGCGCCCTCACATAGCACCCGCGCGCCGGCCTTCAGCCGGGCGTTCAGGAAAACCGCCGTGTCGGCCAGGTATGGTTTCAGGCGCGCTGCCGCGTCCAGATACGGCGCGACCGACGAATCGGCGTCTATGGCTTCCAAACCCTGTTGAAGCAGCACGGCGTTCGCAGACTGGATGGCCTGATGCAGCATCTCGGCGAAATCTTCGACGTTCGCCATATCGCCGGCGCGGATTCCCCGCCGTCCGGTTTTATCCAGGTAGGCCGGGCCGATGCCGCGCAGCGTCGTGCCGATAGCCTGGCTGCCGAGCTTTTTCTCCGATGCGCCGTCCAGGGCGATATGCGCCGGCGTGATGATATGCGCCCGCGCGCTGACCAGCAGCCGCCCCGACGAAACGTCCGCGCCCTGGTCGCGCAGATGGGCGATTTCCTTCACCAGATTAACCGGGTTAATCACCATGCCGTTGCCCAGCACGCAAACCGCGCGCTCGTGCAGGATGCCGGACGGAATCAGGTGCAGTTTAAACACCTTCTGCTCGACGTAAACCGTATGTCCGGCGTTATCGCCGCCGCCGTAACGCGCTACCACGTCGGCCTCGGCGGCCAGCCAGTCCGCGATGCGCCCTTTACCCTCGTCGCCCCACTGGGCGCCCACCAGAATTGTCGCAGGCATTATTCGCCCCCCTTCGCGCTTCCATAGGCGCTGCCCAGGGCCACCGTCACCTGACGCCCGCCCCAGGCTTCGACTTCGCCATCCGGCCCCAGCGCCAGCGCCGAACCCACACCAAGACCGACAGCTATCGCGGCGGGATGTTCGCGCAGCACCTTCTGCGCCGGCCCGGACTGCGCGACACTGGCAGCGCCCGGCAAAACAAGCGCATTTTCAAACCAGCCCAGCCCGGAGGAGACTTCGCCCGCTGCGTTCACCACCCACGCGCCGAACACCATCGCGCTCAACCCTTCCGCCAGGATAACCGCTCCATTTTCAAAAGCGGTCTGTATGCCCGCCGCCGCCGCGCCCATCAACCCCGACCGCAGAATCGCTACGTCCGGCCCATCCTCAATCACGACGATACCGGCTTCGGCCAGCAGAGCAGTCAGCGTCTGGTCATCTTCGGTGAGCGCATCCACGATATATCCCGGCGGCGCGCCCAGACCATCCATATCGGCCAGCGCGCGCTCACTCCAGCCATCATGATTGCCCAGGCTGACGTAGGCCACGCCGCCGTCGGCAGCCGCCCGCCCCAGCGCCTGCGCGCGCACCGCGCCGGTTTGCCCCCCCCCGCCGGATAACACCAGCCAGCCGCGCCCGTCCAGCCAGCGCAGCACATTTGAACTTGCCATCACCCACCCGGTAAAACGTATTCCGCCGCCGCCGCTGCCAGCAGCGCCGCGCCCAGCGGCAGACTATCCTCACAAAAATCGAACCGGGGATGGTGATGGCCGTAGTAGATTTCCTGGTCTGGCACAGCCGCGCCCAGGAAAAAATACATGCCCGGTATATCGGTCATGAACAAACCCACATCCTCCGCACCCATCGTGCGCTCGTCCAGTTCCAGGGCGTCCGCGCCCAGCATCCGGCCAAAAACCGCCCGCAGCCGCGCGCCGACCTCTGGGTGATTAACCACCGGCAGCACGTGATGTTCGATAACCAGGTCGGTGGCACAGCCCATCGCCTCGCCGATGCCCTGGCTGATTTCGCCCATGCGCCGCTCGATCAGATCGCGCACCTCCAGCCTGAAGGCGCGGATCGTGCCGTGCATTTCCACCCCCTGCGGGATAATGTTAAAAGCCGTGCCGGCGTCCAGTTGGGTGACGGAAATCACGGCGCTGTCCAGGGGATTCGTGTTCCGGCTGACGATGGTCTGAAAAGCGATAATGATCTGCGCCGCGCATACCACCGGGTCTACCGCCTGATGCGGCGAAGCCGCATGGCCGCCTTTACCTACGATCTTGAGCGTGAACGTAGACGACCCCGCCATCACCGGGCCGTCCGCCACGCCCAGCCTGCCGAACGGCATCCCATTCCATAAATGCAGCCCCATGCTCACATCCGGGGTCGGGTCGCGCAGCGCGCCGTCGGCGATCATGGCTTTCGCACCGCCGACGATTTCTTCCGCCGGCTGGAACACAAACTTCACGCGCCCGGCCATCCGGTCGCGATGGCGCGAAAGCAGTTTCGCCACGCCCAACGCAATCGTCGTGTGACCGTCGTGGCCGCAGGCGTGCATCACGCCGGGCTGCGCCGACGCATGTTCAAACGTATTTTCTTCCTGGATAGGCAGCGCATCCATATCAGCACGCACCAGCACGGTGGGGCCGTCCAGCTCGCCTTCCAGCAGGCCAATCACGCCGGTTTTGCCGACCCCGGTCTGCACCTCCAGCCCCAGTTTTGCCAGCTCTTGGGCCACGATGCCCGCCGTTCGGGTTTCCTCAAACGCCAGTTCCGGGTGGCGGTGAAAATCGCGCCGGCGAGCGACCAGTTCGTCTCGCAGCGCCGCCGCCTCGGCCAAAAAATCAATCATCATCTTTTCTCACAGTGTCGGATGTCCTGCTCAAAACGGCTTCAGAGCGTAATCACGCGAAAATAATCCATGTAACGTGGCTGGTCGGGCGGCGCTTCCGGGTCAACATTCGCCCGCAGGCGTTTTTCCAGCGCCTCGAAGTCCTTAATCTGGCTCTGGTGTTCGCGCAGCGCCTTCAGGCGCGTTTCAAAATAAGCCGTCACGTCTACTTTGGTGTTCGCTTCGCGCGTCCCGGTAATCCACACCTGGCGCACTTTATGCGGTGGCAGCCCTTCGTCGCGTTCCAGTTCGATGAAATACAGGCGGCTGCCCGCCCCGGGAAAAACCGCATCCAGCGCCGCCGCGCCAACAGCACGATGGTCGGGATGATTCAGGCGGTTGGCGCTCGTCCACCAGGTGGTCGGGTCGCCCGTCACCAGAATATCCGGTTTTTTCAAACGAATCAACCGGATGATGTCCCGCCGCAGTTCCAGCGTTGCTTGCAGTTCGCCATCCCGGTAGCGCAAAAAAACCACTTCCTGAACGCCCAACACCGCCGCAGCCCGGCGTTCCTCATCCTCGCGTATGGCCGCCAGCCGCTCGCCGGTCATGTCCGGGTCATCGCTGCCCTTATCACCGCTGGTCGCCAGCACAAACGTGATGTGCGCGCCTTCCGAAGCCCAGCGCGCGAACGTCCCCCCACAAAAAAATTCCGGGTCGTCCGGGTGCGCGAATACACCCATAACCCGCTTTGGCGATTGTGTAACCGAGTCTACCATATTGTCTCCAGTCCTAAAACGTGCCGGGGTGTTACCCGCGCCGTTCGCCTTTTCCTATTCGGCGTCGGGGTTCGTTTTCCCTGGCTTTGCGCCGCACTCGCACGGCCCGTCCCCATGTTTGTTGCAGGGTTCCTGAGCCTTCTTTTGCAAGGCTTCCCACTCCTCTATGGGGATGATCTGCTCCCGCTGCACCACATGCCGCGCATCCTCCACCAGCACCGTCACCGCATCCTGAAGCGGGTGGACATCTAGCACCTTACCTTCGCCATGCGGCGTGCCGACCCGTTTGTTCTTTTTCGGAAGCTGTTTGCGCGCCTCGACGTACTGTTCGTATTCATAAACCAGGCAGCAGCGCAAGCGCCCGCACATGCCGGTGATTTCGGACGGATTGAGCGAAATCCCCTGCGCTTTTGCCATCTTGATCGAAATGGGGCTGAAATCGGTCAAAAAAGAGCTGCAGCAGCGCGTCTCGCCGCAGGCGCCAAAACCGCCCAGCAGTTTGGCGACATCGCGCGGGCCGATCTGCCGCATTTCCACCTGCGAAGTCGGAAACAGGCGGTTTAACTCGTTCCACAGGCGGCTGGTATTCACCTTATCTTCCGCCGTGAACAGAAACGTCAGCAGCGTGCCGTCGTAGTTGTAGTGGGCGGCCACAAACTTGACGTTCTCAAAACCGCCGATCAACGCAGCTTTGTCCTCGCAGCGTTCCAGCGCCTCCTCCTGCTTGGCTTCCCAATGCTGCTTCAGGAGTAAATCACGCGGTGTCGCCAGCCGCAAAATTGGCTTATAGTCCATGTTCTGCTCGTCGGCAGCGGCGAAACCTGCCACCTGCCCCATCTGGCGCCCGCGCGCCGTCTCGACAATCACAAAATCACCGGCCTGCAGTTCCGGGAATGCGCTGTAATCGAAGTGGTAGAGCTTACCGACTTTGTGAAATCGCACGCCGGCGACCATCTGCCGGCGGCTTTCCTGAACGTCAATCATCGTTATTTACCTTGAAAACCCCATTCCTGAACACCTAAAATCCTTGACTCTTTACATCATAAGGCACGGAGGGCGATTCTGGCAAAATATTGACATAAATTCAGCAAAATGCTAGTCTCAAAAAGCCGCAGCCGTAA
>JAPKMO010000171.1 GCA_026645945.1 Anaerolineae bacterium | reverse complement strand
GGTATCCGATGCGGAGAGAGCAATCTCACGGCCATCGTGCAGGTTCAACGCGCCATAGAAATACAGGTTCTCGCGCTGGGGATGCATGGCTATCACTGGCGTCTGCCCGATGGGAGACCAGACCCGTGTCAGCGTGGCTTGAAAGTACAGGCTCATCTGATCCACTGCCAGAATTACCCCATCAGGGTGGGCTTGCAGAAAATCGGTCACTTTTTTCCAGTTCCGCTTCAAAATCGGCAACGGTTTGGGCATCCGGCTGCGAGCGGTAGACCTTTTCGGTACGTTGGTAGCTCAAGCCGCCTTGGTGCAGCAGTGTCCACTACGAGTCCGCCGTCCGATATTCCACCGCGTACCACGCTTGCACCACAATTTGCCGATCGCTGACCGTCCAAAACTGTCCCCGACTGAGGCGTATATTCGGGGTAATGACCTGATCGGGACGGTACTGCTGAAGGCGTTGTTTCACATCTGCTCGCTGCTCACGGCTCAGTTTGAGCGCATTCTCCCCCTGTGTTTATACGCGATTGCTCTATGGCCGCGCGTGGGACATTTGAAAATCCCATATACAAAAGAGTGGCAGCCTAAATGATTTTATCATATCTACTGCCACTGTTTCATAAATTTGGCTTTTCGTCAGAATATCACGCCGGGCGCACGCGGACGGCGCAGACCTGCCCGCCAGCGGCTTCCACCAGCAGCGTGCTGCTGCCGGCGTCCAGCCGGTAACTGCCGCCGCCGACCTCGACTGTAAAACCGCCGGGATACTGGTAATCCGGCACGAAAATTTCGGTCGGCGCGCTCACCGCCGGGTCGGGGCGGAAGTCCAGCTCAAAAACGCGGCTGTCCAGGTCAAAACACATCCGCAGCGGTTCGCCGGCGATTTTGCGGGCATAGGGACGCACCACAGCCGCCAGCCCACGCCCGCCGGAATGGATGTCCTCGCGCCAGTGGTGATCCTGCTGGTCGCGGCTGAAGATCGAAAGGTCTTCGTCGTTCCACAGGTCGCCGCGCGCGTTGGTATTGTCCGGGGTGTAGTTCCAGATGGTGCAGCTTAACAGGTTGGCATCCATCGCGTCGTAGTATAAATCAAGCGCCCGGACGTGGGTGGAAAAATCGCCGCTGCGGTAGGCGCTTTTATCGTCCAGGTCGAACGGTAGACCGAACTCGCCGATCAGCGTGGGGATGCCCTGGCCGCCGCGTTGTTCGTCGCCGCTCTGCTTCTGGCGGCGAATCTGCTCCACGAACGACTGTGCCACCGCCTCCGCGCCCGTGACGGCCTGGCCGGTGTTAAAGTCCACCGTAAATTCGGGGTTGAACTGCTTCAAAACCAGCGTGATGCCATCGTACCAGTGGGCGGCGTTGACCGCTCCGGGCGGGTCGCCGGCGTCCCAGCGGGGATGCTCGCCGTCCGGCACGCCTTCCAGGAACAGCAGCGTATCCGGGACGATCTGGCGGATTTCGGTGATGAAACGCACGATGAAGGGTTTGATGTAATCGTTCGCCACGTTGATGGGCGAGCCGTCCGGCTTGCGGGCGAAATGATGCGGGCGCAGCAGGCGCGGCTGGCCGCCCTCGTCCGTCCAGACGCCGTTTTGTTTCCACACGCACTCAAAACCATCCCGCCACAGCGACAGGCCGTCCGGGTTGATAACCGTCTGGCCGGAAACCTGCGCGCCGGTGAAACCCAACTCGTACACGTCCACCGTCTGCGGATAACCTGCGCCGGCCAGCATGGCCTGGAAGGGCGTGGGCGACGCGCCCATCCGCAGCAGCCCCTCAGGCAGGCCGGCAGCATCCGGCGTACCGATATATCCGCCGCTCGGTTCGTTGAGCGAGTCGTAACCGACCACATTCGGCAGCCCTTTCAGGCGTTCCGCCACCTGTTTGATGGCGTTGATGTAATGGCTTTGCAGGTATTCCTGAACCGGCAGGCCGTCTATGTGGGTGGCGGGCGCGAAGTCATCCCCGCCGAAAAAGAGCGTGAACAGGGTGGCCGCGCCCAGTTTAGTATAGTTGGTGGGCCAGATCATACGCGGGAAGGGGTCGCCGTGCGT
This sequence comes from Anaerolineae bacterium, assembly GCA_026645945.1. Classification (GTDB taxonomy): domain Bacteria; phylum Chloroflexota; class Anaerolineae; order Aggregatilineales; family Phototrophicaceae; genus CFX2. The sequence goes on along the minus strand of JAPKMO010000171.1, from coordinate 5,363 downwards.
GGCGTGGCTGATGGCCGCGCCGACCCGGTACAGGCGGCTGATGTCCATGCCGACCGCTTCCAGCGTCCAGCCGGGCGCGCCGTCGCCGCCCGTCCAGCGCGACCAGACATCCTGGTGCGGGTCAATAAATACAGCAATATCGTATTCAGCCGCCTTTTTGACGACGGCGTACAGGTAATCGAGATAGGCTTCGTCATACTGTCCCGGCCCGGCATGTTCGATGGCTTCCCAGGTGGTCAGCAGGCGCAGGAAAGTCATGCCCCAGGCGCGCAGGCGTGACAGGTGTTCGTCGGCTTCGTCCAGCGGAAAAGGCCGCCCGATGAAAGAAACATTACGATGTTCAAAAAAGCCCTCCAGCCGGTAGGTCGCGCCGTCCGGCGAGAAGGGGACTTTACAACTGCCGCTCAGGTTCGCGCCGCGCAGGATGAGCGTGCGCCCTTCGGCATCCTTAAACCAGTTACGGTCGGTGTGCATAAAAAACGAACTCCTTGCAGGTAATCATCTAAAAAATCGTCGAAACTCACGGCTGTCCCATCATCGCCCGCGACTTAACGCGGACGGCCACCACTTCGCCGCGCGCGCATTCGTCCGGGCCGGCGAACACCGATACGGCCACCAGCGCCTTTTTGGGCGTGATTTCGGTCACACGGGCGCGCAAAACCAGCTCCACGCCCAGCGGCGTCGGGCGCAGGTAGGAAACGTTCAGACTGCCGGTCACGTAGGTGATTTCCGGCAGGCTGCCAGGCGGGCGGCCTTCGGCATGGTAGGTGGCGGCGATGGCCGTCCCCATGCTGTGGCAGTCAATCAGGCTGGCGAGCAGGCCGCCATAAACGAAACCAGGGAAAGCGGCATGATACGGGCGCGGCGTAAAACGCGCGATACCTTCCTGCCCGTCCCAGAAGGTCTGGAGGTGCAGGCCGTTTTCGTTCAGCCGCCCGCAGCCGTAACAGATGGCGACTTCATCGGGGTAAAAATTCTGGATGGGTTGGTCGGTCATCATCACCTTCTCGACTGTGGGTCATGCAAGATGATGATAACGAAAACGCCCCGCGAGCGCGAGGCGTTGGTCTGCTCCACAGCCTGGATTCGAACCAGGAACCCATCGGTTAACAGCCGATTGCTCTGCCGTTGAGCTACTGTGGAAAGCGCCTTTGATGTTAGCAAAACCGGGGCGGCATGTCAAGATCGTTCTTGCGTGCCGCCCGGCGGTTATTCCTCCGGGATGCCAAGCTGCTCGTCAGTTTTGCCAAAGCGCCGGGTGCGGCGGCTGTATTCCCAGATGGCTTCGAGAAGCTGCTCGCGGTCGAAGTCCGGCCAGCAGATGGGCGTGAAATAATACTCGGCATAAGCTGCCTGCCAGATGAGGAAGTTGCTGCCGCGAACCTCGCCGCTGGTGCGGATGATGAGGTCAGGGTCGGGCAGGCCGCTGGTGTACATATGCTGGTTCAGCACTTCTTCGGTGATGCTGTCCGCCGGGATGCCGGCCCGCACCACTTCGCGCACGGCCTGGATAATTTCATCGCGCCCGCCATAGTTAAAAGCTACATTGAGGATGAGGCGCTGGTTATCTTTGGTATAGTCGCAGGCATCCTGGATTTTCTTCCGCAAGGCCGGCGACAGCCGGTCGGTCTGGCCGATATGCCGGATGCGGACGCCGTTTTCGTGCAGTTCCTTTAGCTCGCGGTCAATCACTGTTTCCAGGATAGTGAGCAGCAGCCGCACTTCCAGCGGGGGACGCCGCCAGTTTTCAGTCGAAAAGGCATAAATGGTCAGGATTGGTACGCCGAATTCGACACAGGCCTTGATGACCCGGCGCAGATTTTCCGTCCCCTGGCGATGCCCTTCGCTGCGGGGCAGGCCGCGCGCTTTCGCCCAGCGCCCGTTGCCGTCCATGATAATCCCGATATGCCGAGGCATGCGCTCCGGCAGCAGCGATTGCTTAATCGGTTCTTGCTCTCGAACAGCAGCGATCATGAATTTGCCTCACCTCTCCCAAACGTTTCTAAGCCCATTATCGCGCAGGACTCACCCACTTATGATACACAGCCGCCTCAATTATTCCTTAAAAATGCGCGCTCACACTTCCATGATCTCTTTTTCTTTAATTTTGCCCAGTTCTTCGATCTGGGCGATGAACTGGTCGGTGAGTTTTTGGATTTCTTCCTCGCCGCGTTTTTTATCGTCTTCGCTAATCATACCCTCTTTTTCAAACTCCTTGAGGTCGTCGTTGGCGCTGCGGCGGATGTTGCGGATGGCGACCCGCGCCTCTTCCATGCGCCGGCTGAGGAACTTCACCAACTCCTGGCGGCGCTCCCGCGTCAGCGGCGGCATGTTCAGGCGGATAACCTCGCCGTCCACATTGGGATTAACGCCGATATTGGCGGTCTGGATGGCTTTTTCGATGGATTTGACTGCGCTGCGGTCGTAAGGCCGGATTAAAATCTGCATGGCTTCCGGCGTGGAGATGGTGGCGAGCTGGCGAAGTTCGGTTTCCTGACCATAATAGTCCACCGTCAGGCGATCTACCAGCGCCGTGCTGGCTCGACTGCCGCGAATGCCGAGCAAGTCCTGCTCAAAAACGCCGACGCTGGCTTTCATCTTGTGTTTGGCTTCGTTAATGATGTCATTAATCATGGTTGCTCCACCTCTCTAAAACTAAGAGTTTATCCGTAAACCCACCAGACAGTGGGCTTAAGCCCACTGTTCGGCTATCAGATCAATCGGTTTATGGATAGGTTCTAAGTACGGAGTGCTGAGTTTTAAGTGCTGAGTCAAAACAAAACGCAGCACTCCAAATCAGGCACGTTCCCAACCCGGCCAGCCGCGCGCCTGCCAGGCCGCATACAGGGCAATCGAACCGGCGGTCGCCACGTTCAGGCTTGCCAGGTGGCCGCGCATGGGCAGCGTCAGCAGCAGGTCGCAGGTGTCGCGCACCAGCCGGCGCATCCCCTCGCCCTCGCTGCCCAGGACAAGGCCGAGCGCCATATCCAGCCGGGTGCTGTCCAGCGGGTTGAGGTCGGTCCCGGCTTCCAGGCCGACAATCCAGATATCCTGTTCCTTTAATTCCTTCATGGTGTTCACCAGGTTCGTCACCTGGGCGACCTGTAAATATTCCACCGCGCCGGACGAAGCGTTAACGACAGCGGGCGTGATGCTAACGCCGCGCCGCTCCTGGAGGATGACGCCATGCACGCCCACCGCGTCCGCCACGCGCAGCAGCACACCCACATTCTGCGGGTCTTTGAGCAGGTCTAAGACCAGAATAAAGGGTTTTTCGCCGCGCTGCCGGGCCAGCGCCAGCATCTCCTCGACGCCGACATAAGGATACGCGCCCACGCGCAGCGCCGTACTCTGGTGGCTGCCGCCTTCAGTGACATCATCGAGGATGCGGCGCGCCACACGCTGAATTTTAATGCCGCGTTCCTGCGCCAGCTTCACGATCTGGGCGACCTGGCCTTTTTCCTCGACCGTTTCGGCCAGTAAAAGCTGCTCGACGCCGCGCCGCCCGGCGCGCAGCGTTTCCATCACCGCCCAGTGTCCGTAAACAAACTCCGCCATGTTTATAACTCCGCTGCTTACGGATAAGCCGATTAGACTGTGCCTGATCCTGAGTGGACAGCGGGCTTCAGCTCGCTGCCAGTGGGCTAAAGCCTCACTGTCTATCAGGCTCATCCTTTTCCGTTTATCCATAAGTTCCGAGTTCCGAGTTAAAAAAGGCCGCCGCTGTCCTCGACTCGGCGCTCGGAACTAAACAACCTGAAACTTAATTCGTCCGCCAGACCGTCCCGTCGGGGCGGTCTTCCAGGATGACACCCAGCGCCTTCAGTTCGTCGCGGATGCGGTCGCTGGTGGCGAAATCCCTGTTTTTGCGCGCTTCGGCGCGCAGGTTGATGAGCAGTCCGATCAACCCGGCCTCGCGCCGGCTGTCGCCGCCGGCTGTATCCGCTGCCGGAATCAGCCCCAGCACGTCCCCGCCGAGTTCCCGGTAGATCGTTTCAATCGCTTCCAGCACGCCGCGCCCGACCGCCGCGCCGCTGTTAAGCAGGGTGTTCACGTCGCGGGTCAGCTCTTGCAGGGCGGCGATGGCTTTGGGCGAGTTGAAGTCATCATCCATCGCAGCCAGGAAGTCGCGCCGGGCTTCATCCAGGCGGGGCAGAATGGCATTCCCGGCATCGCCTTCCGGCGCGTCGTTTTTCATCTGCCGCGCCAGCCGCACCGCGCCGTACAGCCGTTCCCAGCCGTTGGCCGCCGCTGTCAGCGACTCACCGGTGTAATCCACCGGGCTGCTGTAGTGCGCGCTGTAGACGAACATGCGGATCACTTCCGGGCGGTGCTGTTTAAGCGCGTCCTTGATAGTGATGAAGTTGCCCAGGCTCTTGGACATCTTGATTCCGTCCACCGTCAGGCTGCCGACCAGAATCCAGTAGCGGGCGAAATCGGCGTCGTTGGCGCATTCGCTCTGGGCGATTTCCGACTCGTTGTGGGGGAAGATGTTATCCACGCCGCCGCCGTGAATATCGAAGGTCGGTCCCAGATATTTTTTCGCCATCGCCGAGCATTCGATATGCCAGCCGGGGAAACCTTCGCCCCAGGGCGACTCCCAGCGCAGGATATGTTCCGGCTCGGCTTTTTTCCACAGCGCGAAGTCTTCCGGGTGGCGTTTTTCGTCGCGCACCGCCTCGCGGGAGCCGGCGGCCTGGGTTTCGATGCGCCGGTTGGAGAGCTTGCCGTAATCCGGGGCGGTCGTCACGTCGAAGTAAACGCTGCCGTTGGCCTCGTAGGCGTGGCCTTTGGCGATCAGCGTTTCGATCATTTTGATCTGTTCCGGCACGTGGCCGCTGGCGCGCGGCGAAATGTCGGGGCGGACGACGCCGAGGGCATCCATGTCCTCGAAGTAGCTGCGGGTGTAATACTCCACGATCTGCATCGGTTTGGCCTGCACCTGGGCAGCCTTCTTCAAGATGCGATCTTCACCGCTGTCCAGCAGGTGGCCGACATCGGTCAGGTTTTGCACGTACAGCACGTCGCAGCCGGTAAAACGCAGGTAGCGCACGATCATATCAAAGGACAGATACGTTTTGGCGTGTCCCAGATGCGCGTAATCCTGCACCGTCGGCCCGCAGACGTACATGCCCACGCGCCCCGGTTCGAGCGGCACGAAGTCCTGTTTTTCACGGCCCAGCACGTTATAAATCTTCAAAGGCATAACCCGGCCCGTTTCCTTATAGTTGTTTATCATCCGAAGCAATCTCATTTTAACGCAGAACAGAGGGGCAGCCTATATCGAAATTGCTGCCCACACAGGGCAATCGCATATAAACGGTACAAGTGTTCTCAATCTGCTTCTCGACCCCCTCCGTCCC
>JAPKMO010000170.1 GCA_026645945.1 Anaerolineae bacterium | reverse complement strand
CCTACCCGCGAAACGGCCTTTATCGAACCACAATGACCTTTTGAAAACCCATTAAGTTTTCATATGCGATTGCCCTAAAAATTTATGCAATTTGCTTGACAATTGGGAGCGGTTTCATTATACTGAGGGTGATGGTTGGGAGCGCTCCCAAACCAATTGAAACTATTAGACAAATTTTGATTTATGAACCTCAATTTGGAAGATATTGCGCGTTTAGCTGGGGTTTCCCGGTCAACCGTATCCAGGGTTATCAATCATCATCCCAACGTCAGCCCGCCCACCCGCGAGCGCGTTTGGCAGGTGATTCGGGAGCAGAATTACCATCCCAACCAGATCGCGCGCATGTTAGCCACCCAGCGGGCGCAGATACTCGGCATCGTCATCTCTCAGTCGGCGACCGTTTTTTTTGATGACCCCTCCGCTTACTTCCCGACTTTAATTCAAGGTATAGCCGAAGTCGCAAACCAGCAGAACTACAGCACGTTATTGTGGTTGGGGGCGAGCAGTGATAATGACGGCCAGGAGCCGTTTCACCGCCGAATCGCGCATAATCGCCTGGCCGATGGCCTGGTGCTGCTGTCCTCATCGGCCAGCCAATCGCTGATTTCGCGCCTGGTAGAGACGCCGACTTTATTTGTGACCATCGAGCGCCCACATCGTTTTGCCGACCGGGTAAGCTACGTCACGATTGATAACGCGCAGGCCGCGCGAACCGCCGTTGAACACCTGATTCAACTGGGACGCCGCAAAATCGCCATCATCACCGGCCCGCCTGAAAACACAGACAGCCAGGATCGCGTGGTGGGCTACCGGCAGGCGATGGAGGCGGCAGAGCTGGCCGTTGACCCCGAATGGATTATATTCGATTCTTTCACCATCGAGGCCGGGCTGCGGGGTATGAACGCGCTTTTGCCTCATGATCTGGATGCTGTTTTTGCTGCCAGCGACCAGATTGCCGTCGGCGTGCTGCAAACCCTGCGCGAGGCCGGCGTCAGCGTGCCAGATGACATCGCGGTCGTCGGCTTTGACGACTTGCCAGCGGCGACCGCGACCACTCCGCAGCTTACGACGGTTCACCATCCCATTCGAGAGAAGGGCGCTGACGCGACGCGCCTGCTGCTGGGTTTGATCGAGGGCAGCATTCTTGAACCACAGCAAATTATCCTGCCGACACGGCTGGTCATTCGCCAGTCGTGCGGCGCGTTGAAGGTCCCTTATTCGGCTGATATGCACTAAAAAGGAGGCGCTATTCGGCACAATTCATGGTTGTTTTTCTGCGGAACGTGGTATGCTATCGTCAAAAGCTCAATCGTTTATTAACGAAAAAGGAGATTTGAAAAGATGTCCAAGAAATTCCTGTTCGGATTACTGGTGCTGACCCTGGCGCTGCTGAGCTTCAGCTTCGTCATGGCGCAGGAAGAAATTCCGCGCGGCGGCACGTTCCTGGTGAGCGAAGGCCAGCAGGCGGCTTTCCCGAATAACTTCAACCCCTTCGCGCCGGACCCGACCCGCTGGACGCGCGCCTCGATTTACGAACCGCTGGTGATCTTCAACCCGGTTGAAGGCGGCGCGCCGACCCCCTGGCTGGCGTTGGGTTACGAATATTCGGATGATCTGCTGTCGCTGACCTTCACGCTCCGTGAAGGCGTCAAGTGGAGCGATGGCGAAGACTTCAACGCGGACGATGTGGTTTTCACTTTCCAGATGATTCAGGCGTTCCCGGCGCTGGATCGCGGCGGCATCCTGGGTTTCCTGGACAGCGTGGAAAAGGTTGACGACTTCACCGTGAAGTTCAATCTGAGCAGCGTCTTCACCCTGGCGCACGAACTCATCGGCGGCCGCACCTGGATCGTGCCGGAGCATATCTGGTCGGCTGTTGAAGACCCGGTTACATTCACCAATCCTGATCCGGTCGGCAGCGGCCCGCTCACCGAAGTGGTGACGGTTAATGAGCAGGTTCTGGAAATCTGCCGCAACCCGAATTACTGGCAGATGGGTGTGGACGGCAAACCGCTGCCTTATGTTGACTGCATGAGAATGCCGGTTTATCCTGGCAACGACCCGGCCAACTTCGCCGCTGCGGCGGGCGAACTGGACTGGATTGGCAACTTCATCCCCGACATCGAAAGCACCTTTGTGGCGGCTGACCCTGAACACCACTTCTATTACTTCTGGCCGGGTGGCGGTACGGTTCATCTGTACACCAATACCACCAAAGCACCGTTCAGCGATGTAGCTTTCCGCCGCGCGTTAAGCGCCGCCGTAGACTACGAGAGTGTTGTCAACATCGGCATGTATGGCTACACCATTCCGGCCAACCCGACCGGCCTCGGCCCGCGTTATGAAAGCTGGATTAGCCAGGAAGCCCTGGACAAGGCTGCCGAATACGGCCTGGGCCAATACGACCCCGAACGCGCCAAAGCGATGCTGGATGAAGCCGGGTACGTGGACGCCGATGGTGACGGCTGGCGCGACAATCTGGACGGCTCGGCGCTGGCTTTCAAAGTGCAGGTCGTCAACGGCTGGACGGACTGGGTGACCAGTGTTCAGATCATGAGCCAGAACTTCCAGGACATCGGCCTGAACTCCACCATTGATGTACTCGATTTTGGCGTCTGGCTGAACAACCTCCAGACCGGCAACTTCGACACCTCCATCGGCTGGGGTTCGGCTGGCCCGACGCCCTGGGACCACTTCCGCAACATCCTCGACAGCTCTCTGATCGGCGCGGACGGCCTGGCGAACGCCCAACTGTGGGGCCGCTGGACGAGCGAAGAAACCGATGCGCTGGTGAACGGCTTCGTGGCGACCGCCGACCCGGCGGAGCAGGCCGATATTGTCAATAAGCTGCAGATGGCCTACGTCGAAAACGTGGTCACCATCCCGCTGTTCCCTGGGCCGACCTGGTACGAATACACGACGCATCGTTTCACCGGCTTCCCGACCGTGGATGACTACTACACGCAGGGCAGCCCCTGGGAAGACACCTGGAGCTCGCGTTTGATCGTCCTCACCCGCCTGCACTGCATTGACAACACATCGTGCGGCCAGGGTCAATAAGCCGATGAGGTTGTAGGGATACGTTTTTCTCTACGGCCTGCAGGAAGGTTACGGGGGCGGGTCTTAGTACCCGCCCCTGCTAACATCAGGACACAACGACAGAGAGGTTGGATGAGGATTGCGCTATGCGATTTCTCCTACGCAGATTTTCGTTCTATCTGGTTGCCGCGTTTGTCGCCATCACACTGAACTTTTTTGTGCCGCGCCTGATGGTGGGCGACCCGGTACAGGTGATGTTCGCGCAGTTTCAGGGGCGAATGGATCCGCGCGCACTTGAATCGCTCAAAGAGACTTTTGGGTTTGTTCAGGGGCCTATTTTAGAACAGTATGTAACTTACCTGAGCAACCTGGCTCGCGGTAATCTGGGTTTATCGGTTTCATTTTTCCCGGTTCCGGTAAGCGAAGTGATTGCGCCCAGCCTGGTATGGACGCTGCGACTGATCGGCCTGGCGACCATCACTTCTTTCGGCATCGGTATTGTGTTGGGCATTTATGCGGCCTGGCGGCGCGGCGGCGTGATTGACAGCCTGCTGCTGCCGATTGCCAGCGCGGTCGGCGCGTTTCCGTTTTTCTGGATTGCGATGCTGGTGCTGTATATCTTTGGCCTGGTTCTCAAATGGTTTCCAATCGGCCACGCCTATGATGTCGCGCTCAAAGTGGATTGGGGCAATCCCGAATTTGTGAACAGCGTCATTCGACATGCCTTTTTGCCGATGGTAACGGTAGTGTTTACGGCTATCGGCGGCTGGCTGCTGGGGATGCGTAATAACATGATCGGCGTGCTGTCGCAGGATTACGTGACGATGGCGCAGGCCAAAGGGCTGTCGGACTGGCGCGTGATGATTACCTACGCGGCGCGGAACGCCATCCTGCCCAGTGTGACGGCGTTTTCGATGTCGCTGGGTTTTGTGGTTGGCGGCGCGCTGGTGGTGGAGCTGGTTTTTGCCTACCCCGGAATGGGATTTACGCTGTTAAAAGCCGTACAGGGCCGCGATTACCCGCTGATGCAGGGGGTCTTCTTGCTGATTACGCTGGCCGTCCTGGCGGCGAACTTTTTGGCCGATGTTTTTTACGTGATACTCGATCCGCGCGCGCGCTGAGCGGACACCGCCGGCTAGAATAAACAAGAGATTCGATTATGGCTCAAAATGAACCTACCACCCTCGTTTCCCCGGTGCAGCACACGCCGGTTGCGCGTTCGGGAATCCGGCTTCGGCTGCCGGGTTGGATGCGTACGATTCTGGGCAACCGTAAAGCGGCCGTCGGCGTGTTCATCCTGGCGGTTTTTGTCCTGGTCGCCATCTTTGCCCCGGTCATCGCGCCCGGCGACCCCAATAAGATGGTTGGCCGCCCGCACGAAGCGCCCAGTGCTAATCACATTTTTGGCACATCTCGCCAAGGGCAGGATATTTTTACCCAGGTTGTTCATGGGGCGCGTTCGTCGCTGGTGATTGGGTTTGGAACCGGCACGGTCATCATCATGTTGTGCATCATCGTGGGTGTCACCGCCGGGTACGTCGGCGGGTTTGTGGACGAACTGCTGTCGCTTATCATGAACGTTTTTCTGATCCTGCCCGGCCTACCGCTGATTATCGTCGTGGCCGGATGGGTGCAGCAGCCCGGCCCTATCACCGTGATGCTGGTGCTGGCTTTTACGGGCTGGGCTTATGGCGCGCGCGTTTTGCGTTCGCAAACGCTTATCCTGCGTAACAGCGATTTTGTGGCCGCCGCGCGCGTCAGCGGCGAACCCTGGTGGCGGATTATCCTGTTTGAAATCCTGCCGAACATGACTTCGCTGGTGGCATCAAGCTGGATTGGCGCGGTTATCTACGTCATTCTGACCGAGGCCACGCTGTCGTTTGTCGGGTTGGGCAACCCCAACGCCGTAACATGGGGTGTGACGCTGTTCTGGGCGCAGAATAATCAGGCACTGCTGACCGGCGCCTGGTGGACATTTGTGCCGCCGGGGTTGTGTATCGCGCTGGTGGGCTTCAGCCTGACGATGATTAACTACGGCATTGACGAAATCACGAATCCGCGCCTGCGAGGAGGTCACTAGATGGCTGCTGTATTATCAAAAGATGAGGCTGCCGCTGCCCAGGCGGATTCCGCCCCGCTGTTGAGCGTTCAAAACCTGGAAGTGGAATATCACACACCGCGCGGGCGGGTGCGCGCGGTGGATGATGTATCCTTTGAAATCCACCCGAATGAAGTGTTTGGCCTGGCTGGCGAGTCCGGCTGCGGCAAGTCCACGATTGCCCATGCCATCACACGCATCCTCAAGCCGCCGGCTTATATCGTGGGTGGGAGAATCCTGTTTCAAGGGATGGATATTCTGCAAATGAACGAAACCAACCTGCGGGGGTTTCGTTGGGAACATATGTCTATCGTGTTCCAGAGCGCCATGAACGCACTCAACCCGGTCATTACCGTCGGCACGCAGATTATTGATGCCATTCAATCGCATATAGATATGAGCCGTTCGGATGCGCGCCAGCGGGCGAAGGAACTGCTCAATACGGTCGGGATTGACCCGGAACGTATTGACAGCTACCCGCACCAGCTCAGCGGCGGGATGCGGCAGCGCGCGGTGATCGCCATCGCGCTGGCGCTCAACCCGGAACTGATCGTCATGGACGAACCGACGACGGCGCTGGATGTGGTCGTTCAAAAGCAGATCATGCAGGAGATTCGCCAGCTTAAAAATCGGTTCGGCTTCTCGATTCTGTTCATCACGCACGATCTCTCGCTGCTGGTGGAGTTTTCCGACCGCATCGGCATCATGTATGCGGGGGAACTGGTGGAGGTCGCGCCCTCCAAACAAATTTTCACCGATCCGCAGCATCCCTATACCATCCGTCTGATGAACTCGTTCCCGACGGTCAGCGGGCCGCGCCAGAAGCTGCAAGGCATCCCCGGCTCGCCGCCCGACCTGATAACACCGCCGCCCGGATGCCGTTTTCATCCGCGCTGCGACGTAGCGATTGCCGGTCGCTGCCAAGAAGTTCCCCCGTCTCTGCTCAGTGTAGGAGACCGACACTTCGCCGCCTGCCATTTACTGGACGAAAAGGTGTCTCATGGTTAGCCGATTTAATCCTCAACAGCAGCCGATTCTCGAAGCCCGTAACCTGACGATGCACTTTCATACCGGCGGCGCGCTTTCGCGCAAGACGGTGAAGGCCGTGCAGCAGGCGAACCTGAAATTATATTCGGGGCGTGTGACCGCGCTGGTCGGCGAAAGCGGTAGCGGCAAAAGCACGATCATCCGAATGCTGGCCCGCCTGTACACGCCGACCGATGGGCAGATTATTTTCAGAGGCGAAGATGCCCTGCGCGATAAAAGCCGGCGCGCCGCGCTTCACTATCGCAGCCAGGTGCAAATGATTTTCCAGGACCCGTTTAGTTCATTGAACCCGGTGCATCAGGTAAAATATCATCTGGAGCGCCCGCTGCGGATTCATGGCAAAGCGCGCAGCCGCGCCGCGCTCAACGACCAGATAGACGTGCTGCTCAAGCGCGTATCGCTGACGCCTACTGAAGAGTTTGCGGTCAAGTACCCACACCAACTCAGCGGCGGCCAGCGCCAGCGGGTCGCCATCGCGCGCGCGCTGGCCGTTCAGCCGGAAGTTATCCTGGCCGACGAGCCGGTGTCCATGCTGGACGTTTCGATCCGCATGGGCATTCTGAACCTGATGGCGGTGCTGCGCGACGAACAGAACATCGCCTTTTTGTACGTGACGCACGACATCGCCAGCGCCCGCTATTTTGCCGACGAAACGCTGGTGATGTACGCCGGTTTCATCGTCGAGGGGGCGGGCAGCGAGGAGCTGATTCAGGAGCCGAAACATCCGTACACGCAGTTATTATTGTCCGCCGTGCCGGACCCGGCGCGCGGGCTGCGAACCGCCGAAGTGGAGGTGGTAGGGGAAATTCCTAGCCTGACCAGCCTGGGGGCGGGCTGCCCGTTCGCCAACCGGTGTTCGCGCGTGATGGAAAAATGCAAGACCGTCATGCCGTCCGTCACCGAACTATCGCCGACGCGCTGGGTGCGCTGTTTTCTGTACGAATAGGACTTTTTTCGATGAGCCAACCATTTGCGTTGGGCGTCAACTACTGGCCGCGCCGTAAGGCGATGTACTGGTGGTCGGATTTTGACGCCGGCGAAGTGCGCGAAGAATTCGCCCTGATACAGGAATTAGGGCTGAACGTTGTGCGGCTGTTCCTGCTGTGGGATGATTTTCAGCCGTCGCCGAATGAAGTTTCCGCTGAGTGCCTGAAAAACTTCACGATGGTGTGCGATCTGGCTGCCGAAGCCGGGTTGGGGCTGGACGTGACGTTTTTCACCGGCCACATGAGCGGGCCGAACTGGTCGCCGCGCTGGCTGCTGGATGCCGGCCTGCCTATCCCATC